>NZ_JAUBOZ010000147.1:0-14253 GCF_036700475.1 Microcoleus sp. T2B6
CCCCACTGCTGCCTCCCGTAGGAGTCTGGGCCGTGTCTCAGTCCCAGTGTGGCTGATCGTCCTCTCAGACCAGCTACCGATCGTCGCCTTGGTGGGCCTTTACCCCCCCAACTAGCTAATCGGACGCGAGCTCATCTTCAGGCTATAAATATTTTCCCTTTCGGTACATCGGGGCTTAGCAGTCGTTTCCAACTGTTGTCTCCGTCCTGAAGGCAGATTCTCACGCGTTACTCACCCGTCCGCCACTAAGTATTTCTACTCCGTTCGACTTGCATGTGTTAAGCAGACCGCCAGCGTTCATCCTGAGCCAGGATCAAACTCTCCGTGTTGGATTGTTTTTTTTGGCTTTAATCAAGTTCTTTCTACTCAGCCCTCAAGGCTGGTTTTTTTCCCTTGACTTTTTTCTCGTTGTTTGCGATATTGAGTATCAGCGATGCCTTTACTCTCTATCTTGATTTTTTTGACGAGGTTAATAGTGCTTTAAGCTTTCAAACTATTCTTTTTTCTAGGTTCAGTTTTCTACCTTTCTTTTGACCTTTAGTTCGTGGTTCAGTGAACCGCTTCCCTTCTGGCGCTTTATTAATGTATCAACTCTCCCCAGAGTTGTCAAGCGTTTTGTGAAAATATTTTTGACTTTTTTTTGAACCTATACACACCAAGGGTTTCGGCTCTTACGTTGCTCTCCGACCTCTGCTGGCTGACTCCTCTTGATGGCTATGGGGTCTTTTTGCCCCGGAAATAGGTTTTTGGGTCCGGGTCTCTCCCGCGAATCGGTAGAATATTTGCACATATAGATGTTCTATATAGAGATGGTCTATATATATTTGTTCGATCGCCCGCTTATGAAAAAACCTGCCGCTCGCCCTAGTGCCTTATTCCTTACCTGCGCTTCACTGCTGATCGCTTGCACTCAGACGAACACTCCCCAGACATCGACTACAGTATCTCCAGGTACTTCGCCATCTCCGGCAACTTCGCCACAGGGTTCTGCTGCGGGGAACTCTACCGCTATTCCCGTTGGGGTTGGGGTGGCGCAAACTAGCAATGTGGCTTTGCTGGGTCAGGAACAGGTGGCTGGGGCGAAAATTGCTGAGAAGTATTTCAACGATAAGGGCGGTGTGGATGGGACGCCGATTAAACTGGTGTTCCAAGATACGGGTGGAGATGAACAAGGGGCGATCAATGCCTTCAATACTCTGATCAATCAGGATAAGGTGGTAGGTCTTGTGGGCCCAACTCTCTCCCAGCAGGCTTTTAGTGCCGATCCGATCGCCGATCGAGCAAAAGTTCCCGTACTCGGCCCCTCCAACACCGCTAAAGGCATTCCCCAGATTGGCGATTATGTGGCCCGAGTCTCCGCGCCTGTGGCCGTGGTAGCACCTAATGCAGTTAAAGCTGCACTGAAGCAAAATCCCAATATTAAGAAAGTAGCCGTGTTTTTTGCTCAGAATGATGCTTTTAGCAAATCTGAGACTGAAACTTTTCAGACAACGGTTAAAGATATGGGACTGGAATTGGCAACAGTCCAAAAATTCTTGACTACTGATACAGATTTCCAATCTCAAGCCACTAATGGGATAAATGTCAAGCCGGATTTAATCATTATTTCTGGGTTGGCCGCCGATGGAGGCAATTTAATTAAGCAATTGCGGGAGTTGGGTTACAAAGGCGTTATCATTGGGGGCAACGGTCTGAATACTTCTAATGTATTTCCTGTTTGCAAGGCTCTTTGCGATGGGGTTTTGATTGCCCAAGCCTACAGCCCGGAATACGAAAATGAAGTTAATAAGGCTTTTCGCGATGCTTATCGCGCTCAATTCAAGAAAGAACCGCCTCAGTTTAGCGCTCAGGCTTTTACGGGCGTACAAGTTTTTGTTGAGTCATTAAAGGCAATTAATGCTAAGTCTAAGGTTAGCGAAAAGCCGTTGGCCGAGTTGCGGACAAATTTGAATCAGCAGTTGCTGGGTGGCAAGTACGATACGCCTTTGGGGGAAATTTCTTTTACGCCTGAAGGTGAGATTAATCAGAAAGAGTTTTATGTGGCACAGATAAAAATGGATGCTGATGGAAATAATGGTAAGTTTGAATTTTTGAAATGAAGGCACGACACGGATTATGACACGGATACACGGATTAATTACCGCTCGTTCTTTCTGATGTTCAAGGAAGATGCTGAAGGAAGAGTAAAAAATTGTATGCTGTTTGTTTGTGAAGGACTTCGTTGTGATGCCAAATTCTTAACTGGTGATGGACTTAACTCTGTTTTTGCAACAATTTTTGAATGGTTTGTCGATCGGCAGCGTGTATGCTATTTTTGCCCTGGGATACACGCTGGTGTTTTCTATTCTGGGAATTATTAATTTTGCTCACGGTGCAGTATTTACTTTGGGTGCTTATTTCACCTATGCGCTGATGGGAGGTACTTTCGGTTTTAATGGGTTGTGGGCTAATGCTCGAATTCCCCTGCAGTTGCCTTTTGCTGTGGCGTTAATTTTGGGAAGTGTCATGGCTGGTTTGGTAGGAGTAATTGTTGAAAGAGTTGCTTTTCTACCTTTGCGCCGCCGACTCTCAGATCCTCTGCTGACCGTGGTTTCTAGTTTGGGTGTGGCAGTTGCGACCGCCAATATTATCCAATATCTTGTCGGTGCGGAAATTTACACTTTTCCTGCTAACACTTACGGCTATTTGCCCGCTGCAATTAACTTCGGGACAGCGGATAAACCAATTCCGATTCGGACTGTTCAAATAGTAATTTTTGCGGTATCAGTTGCGATTGTGGCTGTCTTAACTTACTTAATAAATTTTACTAAGTTTGGCAAAGCAATGCAGGCTGTGGCTGAAGATGCTACTACTTCTAGTCTGTTGGGGATTGATACTGATAGATACATTGTTTTGACGTTTTTTGTGAGCAGTTTTCTGGCTGGTTTGGCGGGAAGTTTGGTGGGTTCGAGTGTGAGTATTGCTGGGCCGTATTTTGGTATTGCTTTTGGTTTGAAGGGTTTGGCGGTGATTGTGCTGGGTGGGTTGGGGAGTATTCCTGGGGCAGTTTTGGGTGGGTTTATCATTGGTTTGGTGGAGGCTTTTGTGCCAGGAGATTTTTCGGCTTATAAGGATGCTGTTGCTTTTGCCATATTGTTTATTATGCTATTGGTTAGACCGCAGGGTTTGTTTGGACGGCGTTTGATTCAAAAGGTGTAAAATAGATAATTAGGTGATTAAAATTGGGGCGATGGTTCGACGCTTCGCACGCACCAACGGCCACGGGGGATTGCCCCCTAAAGAAACTAATTAGATCGGAATGATTTAACCGCAGAGGACGCAGAGAACGCAGAGAAAGAGAAGAGAGAAATGAATGATTATGATGGGACTGGATTTGAGATGAAGTTGGTATTTAAGTATGTTTATTATTTAAAATAAAATCATGGCTGCATTTTTTACTACTTATGGGTTTTTGATTGTCTCGATGTTGCTGGGTGCAATGTTGGGAATGTCGCTATATTTGCCTTTAATGACTGGTCAGTTGTCTCTGGCTAGCCCTGGTTTTTATGCGTTGGGTGGGTATATTGCGGCGATTTTGTCTACGACGGTGTTTAAGACGACAGGGGGTTTGTTTCCTCTACCATTGCTGTTGGTGGAGATGATAATTGCAGGGGTTGTTTCGGGGTTGCTGGGGATTTTGGTGGGAATTCCGGCGCTGCGGTTGAGTGGGATTTATTTGGCGATCGCCACTATTGCTTTTGTAGAAATTTTGCGGGTTTTATCGCTGAATCTGGATATCACTGGCGGGGCGGTTGGCATTTTTGGGATTCCGCAACCGTTTGGGACGCCGATCGAGTATTTGTGGATTGTACTACCTTTACTGTTGGTAAGTATGGCGATCGTCTATCGACTGGAACGGATTCGGGTGGGGCGGGCTTTTGCCGCGATTCGGGCTGATGAGTTGGCGGCAGATGCGATCGGCATTAACCCAACTTTTTATAAGGTTTTGGCTTTCACGTTAGGTGCTGTTTTAGCTGGTGTTGTGGGTGCAGTTAGCGCTCATTTTTTGAATACTTGGAACGCCCGTCAAGGGACTTTTGATGCTAGTATTATTTACTTGACTTCTGTGTTGATTGGTGGTAGCAGAACGTTTCTGGGAGCAGTTTTGGGTGGGATGGTGTTTACTGCTTTACCGGAGGTTTTGAGGGGGATGGCGACTATTCAGGGATTGCCGCTTTGGTTGGCGCAATTTCTGCGGGATGGGCGGTTAATTATTTTTGGATTGCTGATTGTTTTGGGGACGATATTTTTTCCGCAAGGTTTGGTAACGCCGGAGTTGTTGAAGAGGTGGAGGAAGGGCGATCGTACTTCTGTTTAAAATTTGATGTTTGGTAAAGAAAGGTGCGATCGCATCCCCACTCCTTATCGATCGCCTATCCATAAAAAAAGAAAGGTGCGATCGCATCCACACTTTTGATCGATCGCCTATCTATAAAACCGTGTCTCACAGATCGCTTATGATAAATGTATCCTCGTATGTCTGGGAGTTGAAACTATGTCTCTCGCTGAGTTAATTCCTTTGGTGAACAGTCTGAGCCAGTCAGACAAATTATCACTCTTCAAACTCCTAGCTGTGCAGATCCCAAAGGCTGAACTACAAGTTATCTTTTCTGCATCAGAGTATCCGGTTTGGTCGCCCTACGACGCAACGGAAGCTGCAAACATTCTGATGCAGATGATTCGGGATGACCGAGAGGCATCTACTCATGCCTAGTACGATCGAGTTTCCCTTTTCTGACGATGAAGCATTACCCACGATTCCCATCACTCGCTCGTCATGCAGGCTTTTCTGTCTCCGCGAATGCACTGCTAGATACAGGGTCTGCGGTCAACCTATTACCTTATGACATAGGGCTGCAATTGGGTGCAATTTGGGAGGAACAAACTATCAGCTTGCCATTGGCTGGAAATCTTGCAAGGGTTGAGGCGCGGGGTGTATTTGTGCATATTCAAATTGGGAATCTGGAACCAGTTCGTCTAGCATTTGCCTGGGCACAATCCTCTCAGGTGCCATTAATCCTTGGGCAAACGAACTTCTTTCGAGAATTTGATGTTTGTTTTCAGAGATCGCGATGTACGATCGAGATTATCCGCTTCTAATCAGCGTCGATGTCGATCGGTAAAAAAGAGAGGGGCGATCGCCGATCGATAAAACAAGTCAAGAGCGATCGCATCCACACAAAGAGTGTGATCTCCCTGTCGGTAAAAAAAAACAAGGTGCGATCGCATCTTTCACCCTATGAGTATCGCCTCCACACTCCTCATTTTTCAAGTGGTGTTAATTGAAATACTTTCGGTTAAACAAATAGTCGCGGTGCTTGTCCTTCTTTCCACAGGTAAACACTCTTTGCCCCATCCGCCTGAAGAGACCAAGGATCTAGCCCATTACCTGACCAGCCATAGGGATCGATCGATACTTGTTGACCATTGTTAGTATTTGTTAACCTATACACGGTAAAATGCAAGTGAGGGCCAAGGCTACAGCCAGTGTTGCCAGAAAGACCAATCTGTTGACCAGCGCGTACAAATTGCCCTTCTCGAACATCAATTCTACTTAGATGACCATAGGAACTCTGAAAACGCTCACCATTAGATGCGGTATGTTTAATCTCTACGCCTAAAGCAGAGGTCATTCGATTTAGAACGTCGCAGAAAAATGGTTGGAACTGTCCACCATAGGAAACTTCACCATCTGCAACGGCTAGAACTGGAGTTCCCTCCGGCAGCGACCAATCATAGCCATTATGACCGTCACTAAAAGCATTTGGACTACCAATAGGAATTTTATCACCTCGCCAAGTAAGCATATAGTTATTGGAATCTTCAAATACACGAGGAAGATCGTGATCAAAATAGTTTGCCGATCCAAATTCTCCCGAGAAAGGTTTTTGAAACAAAGGAATACTTTCTGTATTGAGTAATGGTGTCGGCGGCGTTGCTTGTCCCGTGATAAAATCACCACTTGTAAGTTCAGAAGCCTGTACATTATCGAGTACAGCTAAAACCTCTCCACTGGTCGTCGAAATCAAAGTATTAACAGCAGAATTTCCAGTGCCTTGAGTAATTCTCAGATTCCCGAAAGTTAGACCCCCATTTAATTGAATCACATCAAAGCCCGTCACAAAATCAGTGATGATATCTGTGCCTTTACCTGGACTTAAAATAAAAGTATTGTTACCGTCTCCACCGATTAGAGTATCAATGCCTAAATCGCCAGACAGTGTATCGTTACCTGCGTCTCCATATAAAATATCATCGCCTTTGCCACCGTTAACACTATCATTGTCTTCTTCACCAGATACATCATCGTTACCTTCGCCACCGTTTAAAACATCGTTTCCTACTTCGCCAAATAAGACATCGTTGCCTTTGCCTCCAGCGACAGTATCGTTGCCTTGTTGACCGTCAACAAGATCGTCCCCCAGGTTGCCATTAATGAAATCATCACCCGCATTTCCAAAGAGCGTATCATTGTTCCCAAAGCCATAGATAGTATCGCCACTAGAAGTACCGAATAAACTATCAGCCAGATCGGTGCCATTAATAATTGCCATGATTTTTTCTCAAAATAACCTGTATTTACAAACTGATTGCACCCTAAAGTTTTTGAGCTTCTATTTATGTATTAGGGAGAACCCTCTACTTTTTACGCAAAGTAGCCGTGCTTGTTACAATTATTTACAATATTTGTAATCTTGACCAATAAAATTTGGAATGATGGCAGCCACTTCCCCTGGCAAACCTGCTTCTTCGTTATTCCGTATCATAGACCGATCGCTCAAAACTGCAAAGCGAAAAAAGACGGAAAAAGACGGGTCTTTCTAAAATCGCTATGCAAGGCGGAAAAAGACGGATAAAGGCGGATAAAGTCGGCTATACTAACTATAGTTCTCCGACCCCCCTACTGATGGACACTGCCGATATCTTGCAATTTGTAGATAAAGTGCTCAGCGCGAAGATAGGCAAACATCTAAATGACTTGCAGCGTAAAATTATCGAGGGAATACTCAAGCGACAAAAGTATTCTGATATTGCAGATACTTACGGGTGTACGGCGGGTCATGCTAAGGATGTAGGTTACGAGCTTTTGCATATGTTATCTGATGCTTTTGATGAACCAGTTGATAAAGGTAATCTGGAATCGGTTCTAGAACGGCAATTAAATCTGAATATAAATTTTGGCGATCGCACTACTAATTTTGGTAATAGCAATACAATTAACTATATCAATGGTTGCTCAGAACTACCTACTCCTACCCCAGATAAAAGTCAGCCTGCGACTCCCGACTTCCAGGATGGCACGAATCAAGTTAAAATTGAAATGGTTGGTAAATTACGACAGTTGGGATTAAAGGATGAGCAAATTGCAGAGGTGCTAGGGTTAGCTTGGGAGGTAGTGAAGCAGATAGATTGATAATAGCTTTTAGTTGTTTAAAACACACATCCTCAGTCAGGAGGTATAAGTTTTATGTTTGCAGTCGTCACCCCAGAAAAAATTCACTTGCCACCAGGAACAGTTGTGAGGTTGCCAGGTTGTTGGCACGATTACCAAACACTTGTAACACAATTGGGCGATCGTTCAATTCCACGCATCAAATATCGACCAGGAGAGATTTTATTAATGTCCCCTTTACCAGTACACGGAAAACAATCTCATATTATTGCAATGGTGGCAATGGTTTTCCTAGATTACTTGGGGCGAGATTATGAAGCGTTTACACCAATTACGATGGATTTGCCGGAGGTAAGAGGAATTGAACCAGATTATTGTTTTTATATCGATAGTTGTGCGACAATTATTGGTAAAGATCGGATTGCTTGGGGTGTTGAACCGCCGCCCGATCTAGTAATCGAAGTAGACGTAACTAGCTACACGGATTTAGATGATTACTTGCCTTATCAAGTGCCTGAAGTGTGGCTGTTTAAGAAAAATAAGCTCAGAATTTACGACTTGCAAAACGATCGATATGTAGAAAGTTCAGTTAGCCGTTATTTTCCCAATTTTAATGTATCAGAAATTGTGGAGGAATGCTGGCAAATGTCGCGCGATCGCCCTACAAGTACAGTCATTCGGGAGTTGCGGCAAAAAATTGAAATGGAAAACGGTTGAATCATATCGTGTTCGGTGAATTGACCCTAATTCCTGTAGGGGCAGGTTCACCAACAATAATCGCCTAAAACCCACAATAATCATAAACCTGCCCCCACCCAACGATTACAAACAACTTTGATTGTGGCTAATCAAACAAACATGGTATTCTGCCAAATCTTAATACTTTTGTCACTGCTGCCGCTAGCCAAAAACTCTCCTTCTGGGCTAAAATTAACCGAATAAACAGAGTTATTGTGACCCGCAATATTACAAATTTCTTGACCGTCTTTCACTCGCCAAATTTTGATAGTTTGATTGCTGCTGCTAGCCATAATCTCGCCATCGGGACTAAAAGCAATAGAATCAACATACCACGAATGTCCTGTGATAGTTAAAACTTCTTGCCAATCTTTGACCCACCAAAGTTTAATAGTATTGTCATGGCTGCCGCTAGCCAAAAACTCTCCATTCGGACTGAAAGCTATGCAGCGAACGGAGTCTGTATGACCTGTAAGTGTGCGAATTAGCTTCCCATCTGTGACGCGCCAAATTTTGACGGTTCTGTCCCAACTGCAACTAGCAATAGTTTCGCCATCAGGGCTAAAAGCAACAAAATAAACTAAGTTGGTGTGACCCGCAAGGGTGCGAATTTCTTGCCCGTCTTTGACGCGCCAAATCTTGATTGTTTTGTCCCAACTGCTGCTAGCAATAATTTCGCCATCGGGACTGAAAGCTGCGCTGTAAACTGAGTTAGTGTGACCCACAAGCGTGCGAATTTCTTGCCCATCTTTCATCCGCCAAAGTTTGACAGTTTTGTCGTGGCTGCTGCTGGCTAGCATCTTTCCGTCAGGGCTGAAAGCTACTGTATAAACTGAGTTAGCGTGTCCTGTGAGGGTGACAATTTCTTGCCCGTCTTCAACTCCCCACAGCTTGATTGTTTTGTCATCGCTGCCGCTGGCTACAACTTCTCCGTTGGGGCTGAAAGCCACAGAGTAAATTAAGTTTTTGTGGCCTGTTAGGGTGTGAATACATTGCCAGTTATAGGTTTGCTGTTGGGGCTGGGCGGGAGTTTTTCCGGGTTTAACTAACTTGAAATTTGTTTGAGGAATTGCTAGATCGATCGCCACTTGGGGATTAATTTCTTTTAATACTTCAACAGCCGTTTGATAGCGGCGGTTGGTAGCATTTTCAATCATTTGGTCTAAAATTTTCCCGAGTTGTTCACTCACCGGGTTGTTGGCTAAATACTGCCGCCATATCCAGGCATCTTCACCAGGATCGAAGAGGTCAAAAGGGGAAACTTGAGTTAGCAAATACAAACAAGTTACGCCTAAACTGTACAAATCGCTGGTAAAAAATGCTTTGCCTCTAGCTTGTTCGGGGGCGATGTATTCGGGGCTGCCGATGCTGGTTCCTGTTTTGAGTAATGCTGTACCTGTGGCAATTTTTGCGGCGCCAAAGTCTACTAAAACTAATTGTTTGTCGGCGCGGCGGATGATGTTCCCGGGTTTGATGTCTCGGTGAATAACGTTGTGGGAATGGATGAAGTGAAGGACGGGTAATAAACTATTGAGTAATTCTTGAATTTGATTTTCTGTAAATGTGCCTTCTGTTTCTACAATTTGTGCTAAATTTTGCCCGTCGATAAATTCTTGGACTACATATTGTCTGCTGTCTTGGATGGAATAGGCTAATAGTTCTGGAATTTGAGGGTGTTTGCCCAATTCGTCTAATCGCATTGCTTCTTGTTCAAAAAGTTCGGCTGCTTTTTTGCTGTTGCGATTGCTTGCTGATGGGATGAGTTGGATTTCTGGGGGTAAAAATTGTTTGATGACGCAGCGAGGTTTTGAGGGTTTGTCTTCGTCAACGGCGAGGAATGTTCTACCAAAACCGCCTTGCCCGATCGCCTTTATAGCCCGGTAGCGATCGCGCAGCAGTAGTTTTGAACGGCAATTCCTGCAAATTTTGGCTGCGGGAGGGTTTTGTGGCTTGGAACAGTTGGGGTTTAGGCAGTAACTCATTCGATTTTAGATTTTAGATTTTAGATTTTGGATTTGGGATTACGGATTTTAGTTTTTATGTTTTTGAATATTTGCACTAGGCAATAAATATTATACCTCTTTAGATTTTAGATTTTGGATTTGGGATTACGGATTTTAGTTTTTATGTTTTTGAATATTTGCAGGAGGCAGTAAATATTATACCTCTTGCCCGACTCTATAAAATTTATAGGACTTATTCTCAGAGGGGTTTTACGCGCGAATTATAGGGGTAAGGTGCGGGGCCCGGCGCACCCTACAGATAGAGGTTTTGCTAGTCCTGAATTAACTCTTTTAAAAATTCCACATAACGGGGTTATCGTCTAAATGATCGGTGACGGTTCGCCCGATCGCGTCAATCTCTTTTAATTCCTCTTCACTCAATTTTACCTCAGCAGCTTTAGCATTTTCGGCTGCTTGTTCCCCGTCGCGCGCGCCGACAATTGCATTTGTTTGTGGCTGGGAAATCAACCAGGCTAAAGCTAAGTTGCCCAAGCTTATCTGGTGGCGATCGGCAATTGGCCTGAGTTGATTTAATGCTGTTTGCACTCGATCGTAATTTTCTTTGATGAACAGCTTATTTTTTGCGCGGTGGTCGCCTTCTTCAAACTTGTGTTCTGGCCCGAATTTACCTGTCAATATTCCTTGAGCTAGAGATGAATAGGCAATGATGGAGATATGATTGTCCACACAATAGGACATCGCATCTTTTTCTACCCAGCGCCAAAACAGAGAATATGGCGGTTGCAAGCTGTCGATGCGTCCGTATTGGGCGGCTTCTTCTATTTGGGCGCGGGAAAAGTTGGAAACGCCGATCGCCCGAATTTTTCCCTGTTCTTTTAACTTGTTCAGGGCGTCCATTGTTTCTGCAATTGGCACTAACTCGGAATCCCAAGTGCCAGCGGGCCAGTGGATTTGGTAAAGGTCGATATAATCGGTGTTGAGGTTTTTTAGCGATCGCTCGCACGCTTCGATTAACAAATCGGGTTTCAGGTGGTTGGCGAAAACTTTGCTAGCATAAACTACTTGCCATCGCACATCTGAAAGTGCTTGACCGATAATTTGTTCCGAATGCCCTTCTCCGTAAACCTCAGCCGTATCAAAGGTGGTAATACCTGCCTCAAAAGCCGCGCGCATTGCTTTGACAGTTTCAGCATCCTCAATTCCCACCCACATCCGCTTCCCAGCTTGCCAAGTCCCCATAATTATCGGGGTAATCTGAATTTGTGATGTTCCCAATTGTCGCTTTTGCATACCCTAAGTCCTCATTTATATTTTTAGTATTCACCCTCAAGCTCTCTAATCTTAACAGAAAAAAGTTGGGTAGTCATGCACAGTAATGATATCGTTTTTTTATGCAAAAATTATAGTGAGGTACAAAGTTAAAAATTGCCCCAATATGGTTTGACAGTTTTTTTGAGAAAGACAAGGTTTTACCAACCAAACGAGAAATTCACGGGCGTAAAGTATTATTAAGTGTTTCACTATAAGTGGTTTTCCCCGATTTTTTACCTACAGGTCGATGTCTTTTAAAAGGTAGCAGTTCTGAATAATATTCCCAAAAATCAGTATAACAAACAGCACATTGTCTCTAGACCAATACGGTTCAGTTAATGTTTTTTTGTCCGAAGAGAGCTTTGCGCGATACATAAGCCCTTCGGGCAGGAGTCGCCAACGCAGGATCTGTTTTTCACAGGGTTTTGTCTCCATGAGTGTCTTATGTGAACTCTATTGACCTATGGACATTTTATTGGCAAAATACAACCTTTTGCTAGCAATCCCTCAATCCATTCTACCCTCGTCCCAAACTACCTTGTAAAGCAATAATTTAATTCTGTAAAATCAGTTTTGCATCTTGTGTTGCTTGAGAATTTTAGCGGGACTGATAAATGAAATGCCCTGAGAAGAAGAGGTACTAATCATGACAGCTTCAATGACAGGCTCATAAACCGTTTTTTCTGCAACCCACTCCACAATAAAGTTTGCACCTGAGCCTCCACTTGTATCATCTGCTGCAATAAAAAAGTCTGTGGAAGCAAGGGGCTTGAGTTCTACTGGACTCTTAATGTCGTGCCTAATCAATTTCCCATCACTATCGTAGTAACGCACCGAAGTAATAATAATCGAATTTGTCAGATCCGTATTGCGGATACTGAGCGTGGCTGACAAATTCATGATCTGATCCTGGCTATTGTAGTGATAAATATGTGAGTAAATAGGGACATATACGGTTTGTCCCATCACAACTTTTGTTTTATCTAACGGGACTGCTTTCAGTGAAATTTCACGTTTTATATCGGGTTGTTGTCTTTGTGAGGTAGTTTGGTCCCAACAAGAGCTCAGGACGATCGCGGCGATCGCCAAACCAACCCAGAAATCATGTTTCAGCTTCATCGGCATTCATCCAAATACACCACATATAGCCTTTCTCAGTAACATGAGGTGCTCTCGCGGGTATAGGGCATAGGGCATAGGGCATAGGGCATAGGGCATCAGTTGCGAGCGGTGTGTACCTCATTTTATTGAGAACCGCTATACATTACAGTTACGTATAAAGCAGAGTGTACCTTCTCTCTCGTTTGAGGCGGCTTAGTGATAAGGTTTGAGCGGCAGTTCAACCTGGAACGTTGAGCCCAGGCCCACTGCACTCGTCACCTGTATTTGTCCGCTGTGTGCCTTGACAATTTGTTGGACGATCGCTAACCCTAGTCCAAATCCACCACTATCGAGCTATCGCTCGGTGTCTACTCGATAGAAGCGATCAAAAATATAGGGTAAGTCCGCTTCTGAAATACCGATTCCCGTATCGATTATCTGAATAACTGCCAAATTGGAATGAAGAACTAGGCGTATCTTTACAGTTCCGCCAATGGGAGTATATTTACAGGCGTTGTAAAGCAAGTTTTCGACTACTTGCCGTAGCAAATCAGGGTCAGCCAATAATTCAATCCGTTGTTCCGGTGATTCGCAGGTAAGTTTGATATTTTGGGCTTCTGCAAGTGCGAGAAACTGGGTTGCTAAATTGCTGAGGAGCTCGTTGAGATTGATTAACCTGAGCGATTCCGGTGCAAGTCGCCCCTGATGACGAGCCAACAGCAGTAAATTATTCACGAGCGCTCCCATTGATTTTGCGGTATCTACAATGTTTTCTAAGGGAGGATGGTAACGTGAATCATCAGCCGCGATGAGCAACCCAAGCTGGGCATTAGTGAGAATGGCAGACAGGGGCGATCGCAACTCGTGAGAGGCATCGGCTGTAAAGCGCTGAAGCTGCTGATAGGCTTGCCGAATCGGTTGCATCGCCAGCCCGCTGAGAAACCAACCTGTGAGGGCAATTAAGCCCAGTGTCAGCGGGACAGCGAGAGTGAGCACAATCTGAAGCTGAGTGAGGCTGTTTTGAGTTTCGGTCAGGGGAGTTGCAACCTGAAGATAACCGAGTACCCCTGTTCTACCTTCAACGGGTAATGTCACCTGACGCAGCCAGATTCCTTTTCCCAAAAGTGGATCGGTCGATCGAACTGTGAGATAACCAAAAGGCGTATTTAACCGATCGGGAGGAGAATTCCCAAAAAAACGAACTAGCCGCCCTTGTGCGTTATACCAGCGCACGTAAATCAGATCTTCAGCAAGGGGATGCGAACCACTGCCTAACAAGGAAACATGACTCAGATCGACCTGGTTCTGGTTTTGGCGAACTTCATAATGCACGCTGGCAGCCATGACTCTAGTTTTGTCATACAGCAGTCGATCGAGCGCCTCTAGTTTATCTTTTACCTCAATCTGATAAATCGCCCCAGCAAACAGCACGAGAATGCTTCCCATTGAGAGGGTGAACCAACGAGCCAGATTGCGACGACTTTCATTGAACACGGCTTGCCTTTACGATCATGACTTTTCAGGGGAAGCGAGGCGATAACCCATAGCGTAAATGCTCTCAATCCAGTCTGCCGATCCTACAGCCTGCAAGCGTTGGCGGAGTTTGCGAACTAGAACAGTGATCGCATTGCTGATACTTTTAATCCAGACAATCCCCGACAATCGGCAACAATCTGAATATAGCACACTCATCAGACAGGTCCCAGA
>NZ_JAUBOZ010000148.1:0-14078 GCF_036700475.1 Microcoleus sp. T2B6
GTCCTTTTTGGACGGGCGGGACGCCCATCCCACAATAACAATTAAAATTGTAAGTTATTTAATTCGCGATCCTTAGTCGTAAATTTTATTCCCGATCGCCAAACTTGCCGATCGAGTTTCATTTTTCTGTTTTCTGTTTTTTTCTACTGTGCCGAATTCCGGCGCGCAACGGCAAAAAAAACCGATCGAACCCAGCTAAATACTTAAATCATTTTATACCACCGATCGACCTTGTACAAATATCGGTTTTGCGTCCAACAGCCGCTGCTTTATCAGTTACGAAGCCTGTGGCGTATCGCTGACACTCGATGCTTGCGTGGCGGACTCGGCAGATCGATATCCGTAGAAATCTATCCGGTAGTCTACAATTTTGACACCCGTTTGCTCTTGGATTAGCTCGATCAAGTCGATCGGCAGTTCCACATGAACGTCGAGAATCTGAGCCGTATCAAGACAATTGACGTGAGAGTGAGAGTCGCTGACATTGCCGTACAAGCGTCCCTCCGAGCGTTCTATGCACTCAATAATCCCTGCTTTCGACAAAGCTTCTAGATTTTGATACACAGAAGTATGCCCGATCGAATGCGCTTGTTTGTTGAGGCGATCGTAAATTTCGCGAGCCGAGAGGTGTTCTTTTGCCTCCCACAAAAGTTCTAGAATAAATCGACGCTGGCGGCTCAAGCGCATTCCCATCGCCTGACAGCGGTTTAAAGCATCTTCTAATGAACTAATTGGTTTCACAGCTACCGCCTTATAAAGCCTGCTCGATTTTTTATTCTGGTACAATATTGCACGCCTACATATCCACTAATTCTAACGCAGGGTTGCCCAACAGTAGAAGGTAGAAGGCAAAAATATCGAGTGAGTGAATTTTTTCTAGTTGCTGCTCAACTCCGGCTGCCAGCACCCCCAGACAATTATCCCCCTCAGAAATATTGCTTTGATTCTATCTTCTACTGCCAAAACTCCTAGTTCGAGGATTTGATGGCGTTAACCAATAACTTGGCGATTTCCGAGAGTTGCTTTTTGTTGAAAGTTTTGAGCAAAAGCTTGACTACCGCCTTCGGTTCGGCTGGAAGTGCTACTTGCTTCGAGGCTGCTGCTGGGGCTGCTGGAACGGCTGGGGGGCTTGCCTCTGCTGGTTTTGGGCTTGCTGCCAAAAGTAGCAAATTTTTACTCGGAACGATCGTCTTGACTTTCCCCACTTGTACTAAATCGCCAGCTTCCTTGAGTTCTTTGATAATCAACGGAGCTAAGATTTTATAAGAGTTTTTGGGATTAACGATCGCAGCTCTAGCTGTTTTTACTAAATTTTGCCAAGTCTCAATTTTACCTCCCAACTTATAGAGGCGAACGCACACAGCCGTCAACTCAGAGCGACTAGCAGCCGATTCTTTCTGCTTGAACACCTGCAACATTTCTTTGAGTAAAGTCATGACTTCAACAGCAAAATTGGGCGGCACAGCGCCCGCTGTTGGAGCGGCGGGCGCACCAGACCCAGCAGCAACCGCCTGCACTTTGCCCGACGCCAATTTATCGAGGTGAGTTTCGAGTTGAGCAAAAACAGGCATCACCTGCTGCACAAGTTTTTCTCCCTCCTCATTCCTCAAGCCGAAAGGCCCCTCCAGTCGCCCCAGCAAGTCCTTAAGCGTATCAACTCCCTTTAAAAATAGGGATTCTGCCGTTTGGTCAACCTGCTTGACGGGCCCGTCCTTGAGCACCTTAAAACAATCTTCCAAGCGGTGAGCGGTTGTTTTAATACTATCTAAGCCAAGCATAGCCGCCCCTCCTTTCACGGAATGGGCGGCTCGAAACATCTCTTGGACGCTTTCGGGGTCTTTCATCGTGGACTTTAAATCCACTAAACCATTTTCTAGAGTATCGAGGTGCTCCTTAGCCTCCTCTATAAACAAACGCATAATTCGGTCTTGCTGATCTGACACGACAGTCCTCCTAACAATCTGTGCACCCTCCAGAAAGCACCCTCTTCGCGGGAGGAAACACGACTCCTGCCAAAAGTCGGAAGCTCCCATGCAAAACATTCTAGCCTGCCTCAGCTAGCAGACTCAAAATACGGGTGTGAGGGCAATCTTAGCTCTCAAACTGCTGCGGTGGAGATTGAGCCTAGAGTTCTGAGGGAGTATCTGGAGCGACTTCAATACCCATTCCTTGTTTCATCATCTGCTGAGTCGTAATCAAGTCGTTTAACTCCTTGACTTCGACGCCGATGTCTTGGCAAGCCTGTTTCAGTTCCCGCTCGAAGGTGTTGAGGTCGCTTCCGTAGCCGCAGAGCTTCGCGGCTGTGGCGATTCCTTGTTGGGCGTTAGCTTTGGCGCAGTCGATCAATTCAAGGCCTTTGAGGGGTTGGGAGGATGCCATAATTTCAAGCCACAATTTATCTTTTCTCCCACTCTACCTAGAACGTTGAGGTCGATCGATCTATCGAAAGGCATGAAAAATTCTGCCTGTGCTGCGTGTTGCCAATTCATAGTTACTTTTTGGGATTTCCTGCCAAGATAGCAGTAGTTGGGATTCTCTAACCCTTACTGTGCGTAAATTACACTAGATTACTGTGAAAAATGTTTCCCAATGTAAAATGCACTGGGTCTGGAGCGTCCGGCACCGCCTGTTTGTGTCTTTTCTCTTTGCTATGGCAGTTGCTGTGTTGCTGCCACCTGACTATCTCCCCTGACTCGGACGCTGTGCATTTGGAACGCGGGCGCCGTCAGTTTCCTGATTTTGACTTGGATGCTGATGCTGCAAGGCACTCCCGAATTGATGCGCCACCACGCTCAGCAGTTGGATGCTGGCCACTTAACAATCTTAAGTACGATCGTGGCAGCGGCTTGTGCTAGCTTGTTAGCCATCTTCTTTTTGCTGCGCGATCCCAAAGGCCTGTTGCCGAATTTGCTATTTCTGCACTTGGGGCTTTCTGTCCTAACAATTGTTGGGTCTTGGATGCAGGTACACACTATCTTCACGATGCACTATGCCCGCAGCTACTACAAAAACCGCAGCAAGCAGCACGGCAGTTACTTACAGGCGGAGGGTTTGGATTTTCCGGGCGACGAGGAAGCAGATTACAAAGATTTTTTATATTTCTCCTTTGGTATTGGCATGACTTGCCGGCGTTGCAGACGTGCAGAGCACTTCTCGTTCCACGAGGTATCTGGTCCTTTTTCACAGCGTGCTGTCGTTCTTTTTTAACACCGCTATTCTGGCTATGAGCGTCAATATTATTGCTGGATTGAGTTGAGAGGATTAAGTAGCAGTGGTATGATTTAGAGTATGATGCGGAAACTTTCATCCTAATAATAGTTAGGTGGTAATTGCTAAATTGAAGTAGTCCAACCATCGGGAAGCTCACTTACATCTTCTAGTAGGAAGTTTGCGTACACGAATATTCGGACATCATCGTAGAGATCGCTAAGAACACGTTTCCGGGCACCGGATTTGTCCCACGGTTGAAGATCGGAGTCTAGCTCACAGAAACCAACCCAGGGATGCCCCTCTGCCTGTAATTCTTCAGATTTAACTATCACAGCCGCCAAAACAGCTAAGTCATAGGGTTTAAGGGAGAGATCATCCATTGCACCGATAGATATTTGGCGCTCCAGCATTGGCTCTGAAAGCGGAAAGACGTTGAGACTAGGATGGTTCGCTAAGTCATTCAATCGTTCTGAAACTTTCGTCAGTTCATTTGCCACTAATCCATCAAATAGAGCAAATACCCGACGTGCTGCATCCGCATCCTCAGCGGTCACTCGACCTTCATCTGTTGCCCATCTCACAAATTTGCGTAAATCATCAGAGCGAGAGCGTGGGGAAAACCTTCGAGGTACGGTTTCACGTGCTTCTGTAAGGCATATTGCAGGCACATATAACTTAAACTCACCAGCCTGAGCACGTTGGAGCAACTGAATAGCCTGTGGACTTTGCAAGTGTGCTGGAGCAATAACATCCACTACCCAATTTGTTTCCACTAAAACTGCTTTGGGTTTCACTTTGCACTCTTACTCCATCTAGGGCCAGCAGCCCTCACTTCGCCAATTCGGAGAAGGCTGATTATTTGTTCGCCAAGTAGGTTTCTTAAGTCATTTGGGAAGTTGTCCATACTGGCAGTCAGCTTCAGTTTCTCAAGCCATCGCTGAACTCGCGATTCAAACTCACTCGCAGGGTTTCCCTTCCATTGCTCATCTGCAGGTGGTAGCAAAGAATCTGGAAGTTGCGCTTCACCAACTACATAAATTGACTCACCATTATACTTTTCTAAGGAGTCGCGGAGGAGAATCACACGCTCACCAGCTACGACAAGTCCAACTGAACAACCAATAGATGCCATAGTATGTTTAAGCTGTTCAATAGCACTTTTAGCGATACTGATGTGTTTGAATTTTACCTCAACAAGCATTAGATATTCGCCATCTTGACTGGTCACAATAATATCGGGATATTGGAATGTTTTTATCATCTTTCTTCCCCCTTGGAAACCCCCACCATATCTGTACCCAGATTGGTGGTGGGAGGAAAAGGGGGGCGGGGTCTAGGCAACATAAGCGTAGCCATCCTTTTTGTGAATGTGTATGCAGTATTTGTGACTAATTCCTTGAACTAGCCCATCGGTTGTTGAGATGTTGAAACTTCCAGTGGCACGAGTAGCTACTCGACCCACGTAAGTCCCAACCTTCTTCCCAGAGGTAACATTGGCTTTTACAATGTCACCTGTCTGAAAACCTTTGTGGAATTTGGTTCTAGAACAATAACGAACTGGAAAACCAAACTTGTCTGTGCGGCATTGCTGACGGGTTCCATGCCCTTTAGCGGCAATCAGTAAGGGCTTGACGACCTTTGTGATTAACCGTTCTGGAGTAGATGCTCCCACGCAAGCCGCGTCCCAGTAATGCGTCTTGTCTAAACCTCGAATCGTGCGGTTGTACTTTGTGCGACCCCCTGTGCCAACTTCAACAGGTAAGCCTGTTTTTTTAAGGTTTTCGTACAGATTCCATCGGGTCGCATTAACGGCTGCCGTATCAGCCAAGGGTTTTTTAGCTTGTGCCAAGATTCGTTTGAGCAAGTCAGGTTTACCTTTGAGAAAGTCTTTGATATCCTGATTACCCTTTTTCTGATTACAAGGGACACAGGCTAAACACAGGTTGCTGACTCGGTTTGAACCTCCTTTTGACCGAGGTTGAATATGTTCAATCTCAAGTCGGGTCTCTTTTACACCGCAGTAAGCACAAGTTCTGTTCAACTTGGAAAGAAGAAACTCACGAATTTCGTATCCGGCTAAAGTTCCTTGTTGATAACCAACCCCGCTAATTTCGGAGCTTTCCATCTGTTGTGTGTCAAATCTGACCAATTCTTGAGAAATGGCAGTAATTCGACACAGTGCAGATAGTCGTTTAACCCAAGTCAAAATATTAGCAACGCGACTGTTTAAAGAGGGTGGTAGCCAACCCTTTAGTCGAGTGCGGTTGAGAAAGCGTGGTTTGCGATATCGCGTCTTACGGTTACGGCGTGACCGTCGTAATTGACGGCGTGAAGTTAAAGCATCCCGAATTTGGAAGCCACGATGTTGTAGTTCAGCTATCCAAACAACTTCGCCTGTGGTATCGTTGACCAGCGCTATTCCAGTGGTCTTGGCACCCGGATCGATCTTTATTTGCAGTGGTTCAACTTGAGAATTTAACACCTCCTCTTTCAGTATTAGTGTGAAGGGATAGCTGCGAAGTACAGCAGCTTTCCCTTGAGCTAACAGCATTCTCGCTCTACCTGGATGAATAGGATTGAGAGGCTGTTTGTTGGTGTCCAGAACGAAAACTTTACTCACGAGTGAGTCTCCTTGCGGGTAATGTTAGCCTTGACAATGTTTTAGAAGTTTGTCGCGTCAACGACACTGACTTCGACCCGATATGTCTGTTTAATCGTTGACCACAGAGCTACAGACTGGCTTCGTATCCGTAGGTGTGATGGCTTCTAAAACGAAGTACACAAGGTACTTAGTCGGGTAAACTCTGGGCTTCTCTTAAAAGCCCCCGCTAGATTCGGTACTCCGAATTAGCGGCGGGTAGTTTACGGCATTATATCGCAGCGAATTTATTTGTTATGCAGTAAATTAACAATTGTCCTAGGCAAAGCCTAACAAAATTATAACTTGAGGGGATTCAAATTACCGCATTCAAATGTCAAGACACGGATAATCAATTGAGCTACCCAGTTGATGAGAATGTCAAGACACGGATAATCAATTGAGCTACCCAGTTGATGAGACAGAAATTTTCATGCTGATTCTCCCACTCGCATTCGATCGCCCTCCATCCCCCGACACTACAGCAAACGGGCGATCGCACGCCCCCCTTCTGCCAATCTCAAAATTTCCTGACATTTTTATTGCTAAAACGAAGTCATTACGAGTATGATTTAACAAGAAGCAAAACAGACCAACGCCATGAGGATCGAAGAAATACCCCTCAACCAGATTCGCCGCCCCCTGCCGCGAGTCAACGACCAAACCAAAGTCGCCGCCCTCATGGAATCCATCCGCGAGGTAGGTTTAAACGAACCCATCGACGTGCTAGAAGTAGATGGACAGTATTACGGATTTTCCGGCTGCCACCGCTACGAAGCTTGCCAGCGTCTCGGTTTAGAAACTATCCGCTGTAAAGTACGCCGAGCTCCCCGTGCGGTGTTGCAGATGCACCTAGCCTGAGCCTCTCAACAGAAATTCACCACAGGCAAAGATATTCGATCGACAATCACTAATAACAAGCTAAAAACCTATGACTACCAACAACCACAAACAACATCTTTACCCTACCCGCATCGATATGTCAGCCGCCACCCGCTCTCAAGTAGTCGGGCTGCTCAACGCCACGCTGGCAACGACTCTGGACTTAAAAACTCAAGTTAAGCAAGCTCACTGGAACGTTAAAGGCATGGACTTCTACCAGTTGCACTTGCTGTTTGACGAAATGGCAACAGAACTCGAAGAATACATCGATTTGGTTGCCGAACGGGTCACAGCTTTGGGCGGTTTGGCTGTAGGAACAGCCCGCACAGCCGCCGCAGATTCGATTTTGCCAGAATTTCCTTTCGACATTTTAGACGGTAAAGAATATGTGACGGCTTTGGCCGATCGCTACGCGCCCTACGCCCAACACCTGCGAGTCGCCATCGGCAAAGCAGACGAACTCGGCGACGCCGATACAGCGGATCTCTACACCGAAATTTCGCGGACAATTGACAAGCGTTTGTGGTTCCTAGAAGCGCATTTGCAAGGTTCTGCGACAACTGCAACAGCCGCCCCCGAAAAAGTTGCCGTCAAATAGCCACAAAAACAGTTGTGGGGTGGGCGCCCGAGCCCGCCCCACAGATGTATTTCCTTAAGGCTCGTGACAGTTTACGATCGAGAATATGTCCATTTATTAATTTGGATGAGTTTTTCGTGACTGCCAATATTCCAGATTATGCTCTTCAACTGCAACGCCTGATGGAACAGGCGGGGCTTTCGAGCGATCGAGAACTCAGCCAAAAAGCAGGAGTTTCCGAGATCCAGCTAAGTCGCCTGCGTCGCGGTTTAGCTTTGCAAACCCGAGCCGACATCCTGCTCAAAATTAGTCAAGCTTTGCAAATTTCCTTACCCGAACTGCTCGCAACCTTGGCGCCAAACTATGTAGAGTTAGAAAAGGCACCACCGACAGCCCTAGAACAAGAATATCAGCGCCTGCAAGCTTCGATCGAACAGCAGCGAGAATCTTTGATGCAGGAATTCCAGCTATCTAGCGTGCAAATTTTAGAATCTTGGATGTTGCAGTGGCCGACGGCTGCGAGCAAAGCTCAGGAAAATCACAACTTGCGGGCTCAGAAACTACTGCCCTTGCTGCGGCCCGTCGAGCAGTTATTGGAGCATTGGGGAGTGGAGTCGATCGCCCCAGTCGGAGTCCAGATTCCCTACAACCCCCAAGAGCATCAGCTCATGGAAGGAACAGCCGAGCCCGGAGAACCCGTCAAAGTCCGCTACACAGGCTACAGACAAGGCGAAAAACTGCTCTACCGCGCCAAAGTTAGCCCAGTTTGATTAATACCAGAAGGCATTCGGCAGAACAAAGATTGTCCCTATCTCAAAATTCACTCCCGGCGAAGCGCTGCGACTGCGATCGGCGTTACGATCCGCGACGAACACCATCTTTTGCACTCAAAACTATTCTCCCGCTCTCAGGCTCTGGCGCTTTCCCACTCTCTTATTTGGATCGGAGTCCATCTCGCAGCTATACTAGCCTAGTCTGGCTAGAAATTCTGACATTCCCACCGCAAAATATGAGTCCTGTAGTTAAAATTATTCAGCCCTCTGGCATTTTAGACGGCACCAAGGCAAGTCAATTCCGCCAAGAGATTAGCGACCTAGTGGAAGCGGGAGCTGATGTGGTATTGATAGACTTCACTGATGTGACATTTATGGATAGTTCTGGTTTGGGCGCTTTAGTCTTGGCACTCAAAACAGTCCGGGCCGCTGGGAGTCAATTAGTTGTCTGTTCTATCAACGAGCAAATCCGCATCTTATTTGAACTCACCAGTATGGATCGAGTTTTCGAGATATTTCAGAACCGCGATGCTTTTAATAGCAAAATTCTCTCAACTAACTAAATCTTTGGGCTGCTGCCTTCTTGCTATTTGGTCGCAGATGCAATGCAAGAAGTCAGCTAGCCAAAGTTTACCTTGAGTAAAGACCAATCATCATCAAAAACTGCTTTAGCGTTCAACTTTTGAATGTAGTTCAAAACCAGCTCTAACTGGTCGGCACTTGCACCGTTGTAAGCTGCTAACAGGTCGATGAAAGGGTCAAGCCCCCAGATATTGCCGTCAGGTTGGTGGATCTCGTATACCCCGTCGCTAAAGATGTAGAGAGTGCTCAAATCCTCGACATCGCAGCAATTATCGACATAGGGGGCGTCGGGGAACATCCCGACCGGCATTCCGGGGGTTTTTAATCGCTGGATTTTAGCGGTGCTCGCAGGGGACTGGGAAATCAAGACGGCTGGTGGATGGCCGGCGCTGGCATAAACTAGCTGGCGAGAAATGCGGTTGTAAACGCCGTACCAGATGGTGAAATACTTGTCATTTTGGTAGCTCATCTGGAAGGTGGTGTTCAGGGCGCGCAAAACGTCGCTGGGTTTGTAGTAGTCTATGTTTGGGAGCGTGCGTGATCGCAGCAAATTCAGCACGGCCACCGAAGGCAGCGCCGCCCGCAAACCGTGACCGGCTACGTCTAGCAAGTAAATCGCCAAATAATCGGCATCTAGCCAGTTGTAGTCGAAGCAATCTCCCCCCAACTGCCGGGAGGGAATGAATTTTGCTTCGATGCTGATAGGTTCCGTCATCGGATCTGGCAGCAGCGATTGCACGTACTCGGCGGCCTCGGCTAACTCGGCTTCGAGACTTTGCTTGGCTATTTTCAAATCTCGGCTGAGTTGGTGCAGCCTCAATCCCGCGCGTACTCTCGCCTGTAACTCGTTGAGTTCGATCGGCTTGGAGATAAAATCGTCGGCACCTGCGTCGAGCCCTTTGACTCGATCGGCGATCGAACCCAAAGAAGTCAACAAAAAGAATTGTGTAGTTGACAGATCCGGATCTGCCTTAACTCGACGGCAGACATCGATGCCGGTCAAGCGCGGCATGATCCAATCGCAAATTATCAGGGCCGGACGCAATTTTTGCGCCTGGGCTACACCGTCTTCGCCATTGCTTGCTACTGTTACTTCGTAACCCTGTTTTTTCAGGGTTCTTCTCAGCAGTTCTTGAACAGCCGTATCATCGTCAATAACCAGAATTTGAAACATGGGCACTTAGGTACTACAAGTTTTTCAAGGTCTGGGGGTCATTTAAAATATATCCTGTCAGCGCCCTTGTCTGAGATTGAGTATAGTTGATTGACATCGCTTTCGAGGTAATTGCTTTTGAGGGCGGGTCGTTGAGTTCAATTTACGTTAAAATTTGATAGAAATTTGGCGCGATCGAACTTCACTCAGTTTATACTCAGAATATAAATTTTTATAGACTTTTATTTCCCGCAGGCGCTGGTTGACATGAAAATGCTATTTATGGTATAGTGGCTAACCGATTAGTGGATTAGACATCGATCGACGGCCCACCAGAGCTAGTATCCTCAAACTACCATTCAATTTTGCCGCCGTTATACTTTGTCTCGTTGTATTTTATCTGGTTGTATTTTGTCTCGTTGTATTTTGCCCACGGGCCGATGAAGAACTTGTGTGGTGAGCGTGATTGAATTAAAGGGTTCCGAAAAGTTGCCGATGCTAAAAAAAGCGGATCTTCAAGTCAATACAGGTCTGAATGGATTAAGCTGGGTTTTGTCGTGGTTTGCACAATTGTACGACTCGCGAATTCCTACAAGTGTGTGGATACGGTGTCAGTTAGCTTTGGCTGAGGGCTTTACGAATGCGGTGCGTCACGCCCACAAGGGCAAACCAGCGGATTTGCCTGTTGACATTCAGGTGGCGGTGTTCGCTGAATCTTTAGAGATTAAAATTTGGGACTCGGGCGATCCGTTTGATTTAGAGAAAAAAATCAAAGATATTTCGGAAAAAGTCGATATTCACTCTCCGGGCGGGCGGGGGCTAAAATTAATCAAAGACATCGCAGACAGTATTAGTTACGAGAGAATGGCTGATGGACGGAACTGTTTGTCGATGGTCAAAAATTATTCGCCCTGTATCGACGCTCGAAAATAACACTAATATTTTTAGCGGGTAAGGGTTGAGGGTAGCCTCAACCCTTCCCTCAGAACCCAGGGTGACTCTTAAGCGGCTACGCAGCTTATGATCTTTTGATTTGACTGCTTCGCTAGATACTGGCAGTTCCCATAGCATCGGTATTTCCGGTTCTTCCGTACTTATTACCCTAAAACATTATGACACTGCCGTCCGAAGCAGATTAACTCGCAAAGGAGGTAATCTCGGTGAGAGTCCCTATTGGCTTAGGATCGCGAATTAAATAACTTACAATTTTAATTGTTATGGTGGGATGGGCGTCCCGCCCGGCCAAAAAAGACGGGCGGGACGCCCATCCCACTTTCAAGAGTGGAAGTTATTTAATTCTCATTCCTTAGATTCTCTAAAACGGTTCACAGGCGGGGATGAGGCAGAAGTCTGATTTTTTATTTTAGCAAATTAGTTGGCTTCTAATCTGAGTAAGATTAACGAGAGAGCGGATTAGCTGGAGAACCAATCCGAAAAAGGATCGTAAAAACATTATCATTCAATAATAAACGATTTCCCAAAACATCATCACCATAATCATATTGCTTATTTTGCCAATTCAGGGATAGGGTAGGACTGTTGTAGTTATTTTCCAGTTGCCAACTTACACTAGCACCGTAGAGAGAGCGAGAGGAGTTTTTATCGATGGGGGCGATATAACCAGACAGAGTGAGAGTGCTTAGAGGACGGATGGTTAACTCAGCGAGTAAGCGATCGTCGTAGGAATTGGGTAGGATATCACCAAAATAGTTGGTCAAACCCAGAGAAAAAATTCCCCAATTCAGGCGAGCGCTAACGGCTACTTCACTGGCTGGTGAAATACTAAGTACATCACCAATTCTTGTTTCTCGATCGAGAGCATAATTGAAGCCAGTTGATAAGGTTAAATTGGCCTGCCTACTGAAGGGAAAGGTTTTGGCTACACTCCCCCAAAGTTGGCTGTAATAATCGCGATCGGGGTTGAGATAACCAATTGCACCGCCCCGAAAACTCCAATTGTTTAGCGTGTTTCTCGTGTAATCAGCACCGACGTAGAGTTTGGGATTTTCTGAAGCAATCACACCCGTATAGTATCGCAGGATATCTTCGACTCCTGTCCAGTTTCCGGTAAAGCTGAGATGAGGATAGTAAGAGCTTTCTTCCCGATAGATACTTTCTCTAACAAAGTTGACATCTTGCTGTAAAAAGCTTAAATAAACTTGGGCATAAAAATTCTGCAAATTGGCCGTAGAATACTGATTTTGGTTAACTGCTGAGAATAACTGTACATTGCTATTTGCTCCACCTTCTCCACCAGCACCTACAAGGGTGACTTGTGGCCCTGTTGGATCATAAAAGGTTCGACCATCTTCAATATTGCGATCGATCACGGGAGAAAGACCGAGCCAAAGGCTATTATAATTCGCTCTAGGAACTTGACTTAAGCTGGTGACATTAGGCGTTAAACTTTCTGCCCGTCCGAGTCCGGCGGAATATATCGTAAAACTACTGCTGGGTAAACGAGTATTATTAGCCGCTAAAAATAAGTTGCGGTTGATATTAGTATTAACTGGATTTTTACTGCCTTCTAGGTCAGGAATGACATCGGGTAAAATTTGCGCCCCCGCTTGAATTGCCGTATTGAGCCAGCGATTTTCATCATCAACAAAGAGAGTAAATCCTCGAATCGTTCGTCCTAAAACGGCTTCTCGATCATTGGCTTTAACAACTTGACGAACTCGGGAAACAGTACCTGCAATCGTATAGTCATTTTCTTCTTTTCTCTCAACTTTTGTTTTTTGGGATTGGCTGTTTCCCGGATAAGCACCCGAATTGGGAAAATAAAAATCGACGCCAATCGGTTGACTGCTGGTTCCCCCTTGAAAGCCGGGAAGCTGCATAAAAGCCAAAGTTTCCGGTTTGACAACCTCGCCAACCTGAGACGTTTGAAAGACGCGGGTAGGGACGAAAAACTCTGGATCTATACTATTGCGATCGATCGCTAAACCTGGGGTATAAGTACATTGTTGGTCACTGGGAGTATTGGGAAAAATACAAGCCCCCGTTAAACTCATTTGAATTTCTAACCCTGTCATGGTTTGGGGTGCGGTAGTTGTGGTTGTAATTGTTCGTTCTAGGGGAACAGTCCGCAGTTGAAAATAAGTGCCTTTTGGTCTACTCTATAAATATTATTTCGGCTTAAACTTTCACTGACTCGACTGTTAAGTTTGAGAGTGCCATTAAAAAAAATATCGCTGTCTGTGGTGTCAGCAAAAGTATGGAAACCACTAAACTCCCATTCAGTTAGATGGCTGATGGGAATGTCATTGAGAGGTAAAGTAGTCGTGAAGGGGCTAAGTTTTTCGTCGGGCGCGATTCGAGGTGGAATAATGTAATCGGGGTCAGTAGATGGCGCAGGAGGTTGGGGTAATCCGTTAGGATTATTAGTTGATGGGGGTTTGGTGGGTTCAGGTTCAGGGGCTAAATTTTGGGATGAGGGTTCTAGGTTTGTAGCAGAAGTAGACCAGTTTGGTGTTTCTGATAAAGGGGTGGCTTGTGGAAGGTCGGAAACGCTGGGAGCGCTTCGAGATGGAATAATGTAATCGGGGTCAGTAGATGGCGCAGAAGGTTGGGGTAATCCGTTAGGATTATTAGTTGATTGGGGTTTTTTGGGTTGAGGTTCAGAGGCTAAATTTGGGGATGAGGGTTCCTGGTTTGTAGCAGAAGTAAACCAGTTGGGTGTTTCTGATAAAGGGCTCGTTTCTGGAAGGTCAGAAACACTCGCAGCAGAGGCATCCATTTGATTGGATGTGTCGAGTAAATTGGAGCGAGTTTCTGCTATGGCTGGGGTTGAGTAAGCGATGCTCAGGAGAGCCAAACCGACGACAATACTAGCATTGTATGCTCTTGAAAGGAGCGCCGTAGGGTTAACGATAAATTTGAGGAGGTTAATCATCATTAAAAGCGCGAAAAGTAGGGATTAAATATATTAGTTAATACAGTGATTCCATCCTGATATCCTGATGATTTAATAACAATTCTATTTCTGGCTTTAATATTGTTATATATCAATAGGCTTGGGTTAATTCCGAGCCCCCCTAGCCAAGGGCGGGCACGGGGGCACCGCCCCTACGAAGGGTGGGACAAGAAATTACTCAAATTCCCCCTTTTTAAGGGGGATTTAGGGGGATCTCCGAGGAATAAATAGTTTTAACCCAAGCGTATTGTGTTATATATAGCGGGTCTAATACCAATTTTTTATGAGGCCCCGTAGAATCTGATCCCCCCTAACCCCCCTTAATAAGGGGGGGACAAGATTCTTCT
>NZ_JAUBOZ010000232.1:0-1971 GCF_036700475.1 Microcoleus sp. T2B6
CGAAGCGATTGATCTGTCCGCTTGAGCGAAATGTTAGGCCCACAGCCTTAGCAAGGCGAAGAAACACACGATGCCAATCGGCAATGCGAGCCCGGAGAAAGCCATGAGCCATAGCGGAACAGTACGAAAGTAGGCGGCGACGCCGGCGCACAAGATGCCGTTGAGGAGCAGCAGTGTGGCGCCCCCCGCGTCTGGCAGGTCCTCTGCGCCGAATCGAATCTCGCTACCCGCAGGTGCGAAGAGGACGTAGATGGCAAGGTAGAAGAACGCCATGGGTAACGAGCAGCCGGACGCAAATCCAACAAGCACGCGAAAAACGTCTGGAGGCGCAAGACGATGGACTTCGGGAGAGCTCGATGGAGGGGTGTAAGGGTTTTCCATGAGGGCCTAACGCCTGAGCTAAGCGGCCACATCAATCGCGAAGCGATTGATTGGTCCGCTTGAGCGAAATGTTAGGCCGCTACTCGATCTCACTTGCGCAGCAGCCCACGAACTCCGGAAGCAATAAAGATCGCCCCGAACACAAAGAATGCCAGATGCATCAAGGCTGCATCGGAGCCATAGAGATCAAGCGGGATGTTCTTCTGGTGCCTAAAGACCGCATCGCCGGTTGTGAAGTACCCATGCAACCCGAAGGCGCCTTGGACGAAAAGCAAAACGCCAAGCAAGAAGAAGAGCCAATTGCTGGAATTGTTGGGTGCTTGCGACATAGTCGAGCGGCCTAACGCTGGAGCTAAGCGGCAGCATCAATCGCGAAGCGATTGATCTGTCCGCTTGAGCGAGTAGTTAGGCATCCGGCCCTGCGATGGACTGCAGCTCTAACCGGACGCCCTCGGGAACATTTGACCACTCGGTGGCAGTGGTGACCACCAAGCGCACGCCCTGCTCTGCCGCGAGCGCGAGGATCTGCTGGAGCCATCGGCCATAGCCCCACTCCCGTGGGACGGGCGAACGCAGCGAGCCGCTGGACGGCTCCCACGCGACCTCCATGGCCTCGCGATAGGCGAACGGAAACGATGCAGACGCCGGATGCACATGCAAGCGGCCCTCCGGGTCAATCTCCACTCTTGCGATGGTGTCGGTGATCACGATGCCTAACGCTGGAGCTAAGCGGCCACATCAATCGCGAAGCGATTGATTGGTCCGCTTGAGCGAGTAGTTAGGCACCACCGGCCAGTGAGACTGTGATTCCCAAGTCGTGAGCGGGACGGATTAACTCGCCCTCCGGCTCGTCGCACTTTACCTCGAGATGCCGCGCGGACACCCAAGATGCCGATGCGCGGCCTTTGCAGTAGGCATCGAGAACCAAGCGAGATGAAGCCCAGAACGGCGGGAAGGAGCGCCGAACAAAAACACCATCTCCGTAGGGGAGCTGAGACGCCTCAGGCAGTGCGCGCACTTGTGCCAAAAAATCACTGCCCGGGGCAGAAATGGCAGGCCCGCCCTCAAAGTGAGCAAGACGCCAAGAAAGCTCCCAGTACGCAAGTACTGCTACCAGGACTGCAAGGATCAGTGCGCCTAGAACTTTCATGGTGGGCCTAACGCTGGAGCTAAGCGGCCACATCAATCGCGAAGCGATTGATTGGTCCGCTTGAGCGAAATGTTAGGCAGGCATGCCACGGCGAAGTCGCCACGGGAGTGCCGCCTGGTTGATGCCGAGCCCAATTAGGCCGACTGCCAGCCCTGACCAAACTGCGCTCGACGGAAATGCGTCAGCAACGACGAGACGATAAGCCCAGAAAACGCCGCAGCCCAGCATTAGAACCCCGAGCGTGCAGCGGGTGGGCGTGGAAAGCTCAAGGGCCACGAAAGCTCGCGCAATGCCGAGCATGAAAGCGACACCAACTCCCAATGCGATGAGTCCGTCTGTCGAATCTAGCAAGACACTCTCCCTTGCCTGCCTAACGCTGGAGCTAAGCGGCCACATCAATCGCGAAGCGATTGATTGGTCCGCTTGAGCGAGTAGTTAGG
>NZ_JAUBOZ010000149.1:0-13635 GCF_036700475.1 Microcoleus sp. T2B6
CGTCCCGCCCGTCCTTTTTGGACGGGCGGGACGCCCATCCCACAAACTTGTGGAAGTTATTTAATTCTCATTCCATAGAGAGTTTCATCGGGTACCGAGAGTTACAAACCCCCGCTTAACAACTAGAACGCCATTCCAACAACCGTAAAGTAAACTGAGAGCAGCCCCATTCGCCCCAGTTGACCTATGCCACGTTGGTTCAATACTGCTGGCCCATGCCAAGAAGACATTCATTACGCACTGTCGCCCACGGTACGCTTACCAAGCTTAGAACGGTTAATCGCTCAACGCAACTATTTCGTCATCCATGCACCCCGGCAAGTGGGGAAAACCACCGCTATGCTGGCGTTAGCCAAACAACTCACCGAAAGCGGACAATACACCGCCGTGATGCTGTCAGTTGAAGTAGGCGCACCCTTCAGTCAAGACATCGCGGGTGCAGAGGATGCCATTCTCGGTGCTTGGCGACGGGCGATTTCGATTCGACTTCCCCCAGAATTGCAGCCGCCTGCTTGGCCCTCGTCGGAACCGGGACAGCAAATCGGCCATGTACTCAGCCTGTGGGCACAATCTTCTCCTCGTCCTTTGGTCATTTTTATCGATGAAATTGACGCACTACAAGACCAAGCTTTGATTTCTATTCTGCGCCAATTACGCGATGGTTATCCCAATCGCCCGAAAGCGTTTCCGCAATCGGTGGGTTTAATTGGTTTGCGGGATGTTCGCGATTACAAAGTGGCTGCGGGGGGAAGCGATCGACTCCATACATCCAGTCCGTTTAATATTAAAGTGCGATCGATTACTCTCAGAGATTTTAATGCCTCAGAAGTCGCGGAACTCTACGCGCAACATACCCAAGATACCGGACAAGTTTTTACACCTGAAGCCGTAGCCTTAGCTTTTGAGCTGACTCAGGGACAACCTTGGTTAGTGAATGCTTTAGCTAAGGAAATCGTAGAAGAATTAGTAACAGATGAATCTAGAGAAATTACACCACAACATATTTTAGCAGCTAAAGAAATTTTAATAAAACGGCAAGATACGCATTTGGATAGCTTGGCAGAACGACTCAGAGAAAACCGAGTCAAAGCCATTATCGAGCCGATGTTGGCGGGTTTGGAACTGGGCAATATCCCCAATGATGATATTCAGTTTTTAATCGATTTGGGTTTGTGTAAGATGGATGTTCTGGGTGGATTGACGATCGCCAATCCAATTTATCGCGAAGTTTTGCCCCGCGTGCTCACCGTAACGCCAATGGCTTCTCTGCCGCAAATTGCACCGAGTTGGTTGACTCATGAAGGCAAATTAGACACGCAAGCGTTACTCAAAACTTTTCTGGAATTTTGGCTACAGCATGGCGAACCGTTACTCAAAAGTGCATCTTATCCCGAAATTGCCCCGCATTTAGTGTTGATGGCGTTTCTGCATCGGGTGATTAATGGTGGGGGAACATTGGAGCGGGAATATGCGATCGGACGCGACAGAATGGATTTATGTTTGCGTTATGGTGAGGTAACATTGGGAATTGAACTGAAGGTTTGGCGAACTCGGAAAGTCGATCCGTTGAGTAAAGGGTTGGAACAGTTAGATGGATATTTGGCTCGATTGGGACAAGATGAAGGGTGGTTGGTGATATTCGATCGACGCGAGAATGCGCTCGAATTAGAAGAACGACTGAATACTGAAATTCATCTGACACCAATGGGGCGAAGTGTTACAGTTATTCGTGCGTGAAGAAGTTGCGATGAATGTTTTGGTTCGGGCGATCGCCCTAGTGTGCGATCGACTCTAATCTAAAATATAATTAAGAAGAGGTGGACATACACTATCGAGCTGCGGTATTACTCGATTATATCCAGTATTGTACCGCAACTGCAATAGAATTATTCGATCGCGCACCCATGTAACAAGCTAGTATATCTAATCTTTTCGCCAAACCTCAAACGAGGAGATTCTCAAAAATTCCAACTATGAACTACCGAAACCACATCACGATCGAAGCAAATAAACGCGGTGGTAAGCCTTGTGTACGCGGCTTGCGAATTACGGTTTATGAAGTGCTTGAGTACCTGGCTTCCGAGATGACCGAAGCAGAAATTCTCGACGATTTCCCCGATCTGACGCGAGAAGATTTAAAAGCCTGCATAGCTTATGCTGCTGACCGCGAGCGTCGGTTTATGACCGCGACCTTATCGGCATGAAATTACTTTTTGATGAAAATTTGTCGCCCAAGTTGCCGAATCGTTTGAGCGATCTTTTCCCAAATTCGCTTCACGTTCGAGATGTGGGAATGAAAGCAACGATCGACCCAATAGTTTGGGATTATGCAAAAAACAATAATTTGATGATTGTCTCGAAAGACGCGGATATGCACGACCTGAGCTTAGTATTTGGGAACCCACCGAAAGTTATTTGGCTTCGCCTTGGAAACTGTTCGACATTGCAAATTGAAAATTTGCTGCGTCGGAATTTTAACGCGATCGAATTATTTTATGAAGACGAGAATTTATCGCTGCTTGCTTTATCATAATGCACCGATCGCCGAGGGTGTGCGATCGACTCTAAATGCTCTCTAATCTAAAATCTAATATAGATAGCTTTTTTCACTGCGACGGCTTAAGAGATTTAGTCAAATCATGCGGCGAACTCGATCGAGGAAAGGAGATTCCGATGGGGAGTAAGAAGGAGTTGACATACATCCTCAATCTGCGGTATTATTCGGCTATATCCAGTATTTTACCGCATCCAGTCTAGTATTGTACCGCAACTGCGATACAATTATAAGTTATGCGGCAATCCTGGGGTTAGCGAAGTATAGTGAACTTGAAATTGTCATTACTGAGCAAGCCAAATATTAAACAGCTATGAGCGACATATTTATAAGTCAAGTCATTGAGAAAGTTCTGTCAGGGCAAATACGCATACCGACTTTTCAACGAGGTTTCGTCTGGGATGCTGATAAGGTAGCTGTTTTAATGGATAGCTTGTACAAGAGTTATCCTATTGGCTCATTGCTTTTCTGGAGAACGCGATCAAGACTTCGATTTGAGCGTGATCTTGGCCCATTTAGATTGCCAGATGTAGATCCAGACTATCCAATTGACTATGTGTTAGATGGACAGCAGAGAATTACATCTATATTTGGGGTATTTCAATCACAAGTAGACGCTTTTAGCCAAGAAGTTTGGACAAACGTATATTTTGATTACAGAGCTAATACAAATGCTCAGGAATCTCAGTTTGCTGCACTTGATGAGTCAGAAGCTGATCCCAACAGATATTTTTTGCTAAGAAACTTTTTTAATACTGTTGCATACAGGCGAGCTACCGCAAGTTTAGAAGATGAGATATTGGAATTATTAGATAAAGTTCAAGACGTTTTTAGGCAAACAAGAATTCCAATTCAAATGCTGTCAACTGATGACAAAACCATAGTAGCTATTGTTTTCGAGAGAATTAATAGGCAAGGAATTGAATTAGATACTTTGCAGCTTTTGTCGGCATGGACTTGGAGCGAAGAATTTGATTTACAACGTAAATTTGAAGATTTATCCTTGGAACTTGAACCATTTGGTTTCAGAGATGTTGGTCAAGATCAGGATTTGTTGTTGAGGTGTTGCGCTGCTGTTTTGACAGGCAATGTTAAAACTGACACTTTGATTAATCTAAATGGAGCTATTGTCAGAGATCGTTTCCAAGAGATGGCTAATGGGCTCAAGGGGGCGATAGACTTTCTAAGAGACAATTTAAAGATCTTTTCTTTAGACAATTTGCCGTATTCTAATTTTCTAGTTCCCTTATCAGTTTTTTTCTCATCAACTGGAAATTCGCAGTTTCGATATACAGATTCTCAGAGAAGAACAATTCTGAAATGGTTCTGGCGGACTTGTTTTTCTAGAAGATACAACAGTCAACCTATTAAAAGTATGCAGTCTGACGTTGGGGAAATATCGAAGCTAAAACTTGGGCAACCTTCAAATCTAGCTACTATTTCAGATGCTTTTGAAGTAGAATCATCATTCTTCAAAGACAACAAATTTAGAAGTAAGACTGTCATAACAAAAACCTTTATTTTACTGCTAGCTCAAAAAAATCCCTACAGTTTCGTAACTGGATCACCCATAAGTTTGCGTGAGGTTTTGAGGGAATACAATCGAAATCAATTTCACCATATGTATCCTAGAGCTTTTTTGAGAAGCGCCAATCAAGATAGCTACGACGATAGTTGTCTTGCCAATTTTTGCTTTTTGTCTACAAGCGACAATAATATGATTAGTAATAGTCCTCCTAGCCTCTACAGGTCGGTAATGCCAAGTTTGTCTATGAATGAAATTCTTGAACATGCTATTTCTCCTGTCTCGTTGTTTGATGACGATTTTAGAGTTTTTGTAGATGAGAGAGCAGAGCTTTTGGCAGCAGAAGCTAATCGACTTGTCCAATAGACAAATGCAGCGTAACAATTCGGGTGCAGCGGATTGACCGAAGCCGCTTGGATTGGATACAAAGACCCTGGCAACCGCTGACCCGAAACGTTATCTCGCAAACGCTGCCTGACTTTGGAGATGATTCGGAAGCTCGATCGAGAGCTTGACAAATCAGAAAATTGGTAGAATCAATAGATACGCTGCGATCGCGCACCATGCAACAAGCTAGTAGATCCAATCTTTTCGCCAAACCTCGAACGAGGAGATTCTCAAATGCCATTGGCTGAACTAATGTCACAGATCCAGGAACTTTCAAAAATTGACAAGCTTCGGCTGATGCAGTTTCTGGCAACAGAACTCGTCAAAGAAGAAAATGCAACAAACTTTTTTGTGGCCGATCGAGAGTATCCGGTCTGGTCGCCTTACAATTGCTCTGAGGCTGCCAATGTTTTAATGAATCTTCTGACGACAAAACAACAAGAACAGAATGATTGACGCTCAGAGATTTCCCTACAAAATCATTGACAGCAGTCTTGGTATGGTCGATCGAATGCCGTATCTACCATTGACACTCAGCCTGAACGGTCAATCCTTGAACGCTGAGGGCTTACTAGATACAGGCGCAAGCGTTAATGTTTTGCCCTACGAGTTAGGGATACAACTGGGCTTAGTCTGGGAAAATGAGACACTCTCAGTCGTATTGGCTGGGAATTTGGCTCGATTTGAAGCCCGCGCAGTCGTTGTTAATGCTCGAGTTAGTTCATTCCCAACGCTTAACCTGGCATTTGCCTGGACACAAGCAACCAATGTACCTTTGATTTTGGGGCAAGCTAATTTCTTCTTCGAGTTTGATGTCTGTTTCTTCCGGGCACGTTCAGAATTTGAAATCCGTCCTAAGCAGAGTGAATAGAAATGAAGACACTCCAACTATACCGTTATCTCATAAACGCTGCCTGACTTTGGAGATGATTCGGAAGCTCGATCGAGAGTTAAGCTAAATAAAACTCCGAGTTCTGCATCGATGCTTATTAGAAGCGAATAATTTCGATCGTGCATCGCGATCTCTGAAAACAGACATCAAATTCTCGAAAGAAGTTCGTTTGCCCGAGAATTAAGGGAATCTGAGAAGCTTGCGCCCAGGCAAATGCTAGGCGAACGGGTTCCAGATTCCCAATTTGAACATCTACAAATACACCCCGCGCCTCAACGCTTGCCCGATTTCCAGCCAATGGCAAGCGGACAGTTTGTTCCTCCCAAATTGCACCCAATTGCAGACCAATGTCATAAGGTAATAGATTGACCGCAGACCCAGTATCTAGCAGTGCATTCGCCGAGACAGAAAAGCCTGCATGAATCAGAGTGATGGGAATCGTGGGTAATGCTTCATTGTCAGAAAAGGGAAACTCGATCGAACTAGGCATGAGTAGATGCCTCTCGATCGTCTCGAATCATCTGCATCATAATGTTTGCCGCTTCCGTTGCATCGTAGAGCGATCGAACTGGATACTCTGATGCAGAAAAGATGACTTGTAATTCAGCGTCTGGGATTTGCACGGCTAGGAGTTTGAAGAGTGATAATTTGTCTGACTGGCTCAGATTGTTCACCAAAGGAATTAACTCAGCGAGAGACATGGTTTAAACTCCCAGAAGTACGAGAATACATCTATCATAAACGCTGCCTGAGTTTGGAGATGATTCGGAATCTCGATCGAGAATTAAGGATTCCGTAGGAGATTCCGATCAAACTTTATCCTGCCCAAAAACAAAGAAAAAGCCGCCCTAAAAGGCGACGTACTGAGCGTAGCCGAAGTGAGGGGACTTTAGCCCTCCGCTCATTACCAACAACTATCAAGGCAACTCAACGGAACTCGGTTTAGCAATGTGAGGCAAGCCCCAGCCCAATTTTTCCCGCAAAATGTGGAAAAACTCAAAAGATTGCACCCGAATAAACCGGGCTGGGTACTGAGCTCGCTCGACTTGCACCCAATCTTCGGGCAGAACATAACATCCGCCGTTACCGTCTACCACCATTACCAGGCGGTTTGGACTCGCCGGCAAAATCTTGACCGGCTCAGTGTTGGAAAACACCAAAGCCCGCGAAGCCATTGAATGCGGGCAAATAGGCAGCAACTGCAACACCGGCACTCCCGGAATGATCACAGGCCCACCGGCTGAAAGGGCGTAAGCTGTAGATCCTGTGGGAGTTGCTATGATGACTCCATCTGCAGCAATGTCAATAGAGGCGTGCTGACCGATCGCCACTTCAAAATGACACATACAAGTCAGCGGTTCCCGGTGCAGCACCATTTCATTGAGACAAAGAGCTTCCCAGAGGCAGTCGTTTTCTCGAAACAGCCGCACCGCCAGCATCGATCTTTCTTCGATTTCGTATTCTCCGGCGATTACCTTTTCCAAAGCTTGCGGCAGCAAGTTCAGGTAAGTTTCTGTTAAAAAGCCCATGTGACCGGTATTGACAGTCAGCAGCGGCACTCCAATTGGAGCAACTTGGCGAAATGCCGACAGCACCGTACCGTCGCCGCCCAAAACCACTGCAAACTCCATGTCGCTGTCAAAACCGGGGGGGACGAGTTGTTCGATCTGAGTGTGGCACAGGGGGCGATCGGGGCTAGAATAGCCCAGAATTCCTCCCGAACCAGAAACCGAGCAAACCTCCCAGCCGCGGGCAGTCAGCTTGTCTTCCAACTCTGCGGCGATGCGACAAGCCACAGGTTTAACGTCGTTGTATATAATCCCAGCTTTCGGCACTTTAAAATGTAAAGGGCATTTTTTGTTTACTCCGTTTTTTAGTTTTAAGCTGCTCGTACTCTATTTCCTTGAGCTTCTTCATAATCAGATTAAAGTATTCTTCGAGATAAGACTCCAAAGTAGTAGTTTCTTTGGGGTCGATTCCGAAGACACTGTAAACGTCATCCATCGGAGCTTTCAAGGGTTTTCCGGCTGCCAAAACTTCTGAAAAAGCCAACCTGTCAGCTACGTTCCAACTCCACTGAAAGAACTTAGCAAATTGACGAGTAGCCTTCAACAAGGCGTCTGGGGTGCGCGTAATTTTAGCTTGCTTCCCTGACAGCCGTTCGCACAACCGCACGATTTCGTCAGCATCCCAAGCGCGATTTCCCACCACCGGAAAGCTTTTTTTCTCGGTTTCAGGAACCGAAAGAGCCCGGACGGCAAATTTAGCAACGTCCTGAGTGTTCATGTAGGCAAGGGCTGACGGCTTGTTGGGCAGCCAGACTGCCTGATTGTCCAAAATCGGCATTGCATACAGGCTCAGCAGTCCTTGCAAAAAGCCGCAAGGTCTCAAGATTGTGTAGTCTAAACCGGATTCTGCTAAGAACAGTTCGGTACAGCGCTTGATTTCCAACAAGGGGACTTGGGGATATTTCTCAGCGTCGAGAAAGGAAAAGAATATGTAACGCTTGATGCCTGCTGCTGCTGCTGCTTGGATCAGCGATACTTTTCCGTCCCAGTCTACTCTTTTGATGCTGACAGAATCGGCTGCACTGGCTGTTGCTGCATCGATAATAGCAGTGACGCCTTCTAGGGCCGGAGGCAGACTGTCTGGCTGGCAAAGGTTCCCCGGTACGAGTTCAGCGCCCCATTCTTTCAAAAATGCAGCTTTTCTGTAACTTCTGACTAAACAGCGCACCTGGTAGCCCTCGTCTAGGGCGCGGCGGGCTATTTGGCGGCCGAGAGTGCCGGTGGCACCTAAAATCAATAAAGTCATCTAGGGATTAATTATGAATCTTAAACTTTCTATAAGATGGTATCAGGTTTTTGTTAAGTTTGTTATAAAAACTTAACAAAAACCTGAATTTTTCTCATTTTAGGCTTGAGATATTCGGCAGAATGCTGACTTTCGGCAGCAAGTAGACTCTAGAAGGCAGAAGGTAGAAGGCTTTTGAAGGATTGGTTGAAAAAAACTTATTCTTCGCCGCCTTGCAATTTGAGCAGGAGGAAGCCTCCACCTATACCCACGAAAATTAGGGAAAAGGACAAAAAGGCTGCATTGAAAATTTCAGGATTCATGGTTTTATATGTCTAATTGGGCGATCGCATTAAATAAAGATAATATAATTTGGGTCAACCCGGTACATGAATGCTAAAATTTCAGTGCCGAAATTCCTGTATTTTGTTGGAGAAAACTGCCTTGAGTCTCGATAGGGAATCAAAACTAGCTGTAACTCTGGGAGATCCGGCGGGAATTGGCCCGGAAGTGATTCTCAAGGCATTGGCAGATCCCGCTGCTGGTTTGAGGGTAACGGTTATAGGTTCTAGGAGAGTTTTGCAGCAAACTTACGATATGTTGCGATCGAGCAATCCCGCAGCAGAAGCGGCAAATCCCGAAACATTAAATATTATTGATATTGAACCAGACAGCAAGTGGGGCGAGATAGTCCCCGGTGTCGGTAGTGCAGCTAGCGGGGCTGCTAGCTTTGCTTACATGGAAAGTGCGATCGCCCGTACCATTGCCGGCGAATTCTCCGCCATCGTCACAGGCCCGATTTCCAAAACTTGCTGGCAGGCGGCCGGTTACAATTATCCCGGACAAACAGAACTCCTCGCAGAAAGAGCAAAATCGCAGCGGTTCGGAATGCTGTTTGCCGCCACATCTCCCCACAGCGGCTGGACGCTGGTAACTTTATTGGCTACCACACATATTTCCCTGCGTCAAGTCCCCGATGCTTTGACTCCAGAATTACTGAGTGAAAAACTAGAATTACTGATAGACTGTTTGCGGGAAGATTTTGGGCTGGAAAGACCGAAAATTGCGATTTCTGGCTTAAATCCTCACAGCGGCGAAAATGGCAAACTGGGAAATGAAGAGCAAGACTGGATGATACCTTGGTTGGAAACGCAGCGCGATCGCTTTCCTCAAGTGCAGTTAGACGGGCCAGTCCCCCCCGATACCCTGTGGGTAAAACCGGCTAAAGTTTGGTACGGTTTAGCCAAGGAAGCTCACGACGGTTACTTGGCAATGTACCACGACCAGGGGTTGATTCCAGTAAAATTGATGGCTTTCGACAAAGCAGTCAACACTACCATTGGCTTGCCTTTTGTCCGCACATCTCCGGATCACGGCACAGCTTTTGATATTGTAGGTCAAGGGATTGCAGATGCCTCCAGCATGAAGGCAGCATTGCAGTTAGCAGCCCAGTTGGCTAGTCGCAGAACAGCAGTTAAAATAGGGCGATAGGTTTAGTACGCCAGACGCTCGGAAAAATTGTGTCATTCCTATTGATTTTCGCTGGGTGAGGCGGCAAGCAAGCTGGTAATTTTCTTCGGTCGATTAAAATAACTATTGGTAGCTCAGTATGGCAGCATCTAATGATAATTCAGGGAAAATATATCAGTCAGAAAAAGAGGTTTCTGATGAAACTCTGGCAAGTTCTAAAGCTGGAGAGCAACTTCAGGAATTGCTAACCATACTGACTGAATTTCAGTTATTGAAGAAATCAAAAAAAGAGCCAAGCGAGCTAAAATTACCGCTATCGGAAAAGTCGGTTCAGCGATTAGAGGATGAGGAAAATCGGCGCAAACAATTGTCTTTTCTGATCGAACCACCGAGTATTGTACCGGAAGTATTAACTAACGAGGAAGAGATTCCACCTCAAAGACGAGAAAACAATAATCAAGAACCCGATTTATCTCTAGAGAAGGTAGCCAAAAATAATCGGTCGTCGGAGGAAGAATTAGAACAAGCAGTCGAGCAGTTTAAGCAGTTGCAACAACTGCTGTTTGAGAGGGATTTGCCGGAATTTTACAGTAATGTTTTGAGCGTGGAACAAAGGTTAGAAAATTTTGAGAAGTTGATGTCTGAGCCCGAAGAGTTGATGATTTTGCTGAAACCGTTAATTCCTGAATTAGTGAGAGAAGAATTAGAGGAGTTGAAGTCTGAATTAAAAAAGGCGATCGACCTCGCGAGCAATAATAAAATTAATCCGATCGAGTTGGAGGCAAAATTAGCAGATTGGGAAAATCAAATTGCTAACTTGAACCAGCAGCCACTGCCGAATACAGAACACTTAATCAAACGGCTGATGCCAGTAGTGGGCGATCTGCTCAACCGTAAAGTAGAGGAGTCTAAGTTAGAGGTAGCTTCGGCGATCGCACCGACAGTCAATCAAGTAATTCACAATCAAAACGGACTGGAAGAACAGGTAGTAAGAATTGAAGATAGACTTGCAAATATTCAGCAGCGTTACCAGCAGCAACCGGAAGATTTAATCAAGCAGCTAGTACCAGTAGTTAGCGATTTGCTGAACCGTAAAATTAGTGAATTAAAATTAGAGGTTGTAGAAGCTGTTGCCCCCTCAGTACAGGTAAGAATAGCTTGGGTAGAAATAGAAGAAAAAGTATTGAGCATCATCGAACGCCGACTGGCTACACAACAGTCGCCAACTCAAAAGCCTGAAGAGATAATGGCGATGCTAATGCCGGCAATAACAGATTTGCTGAATCAGAAAATCGATGAATCAAAATTACAAGTAGCAGCGACGATCCAACCTTTGATTGAATCAGCAATTCTTCAAAGAGAAGTTCAAGGAAAATTGAGCGACGTAGAAAGTAGACTAAATAATCTTCAGCGACAGCAAAAAACACAGCCGGAAGATATAATGGCAAGGTTAATGCCGTTAATGATTGAGTCGCTGAACCGGAAAATCGAGGAGACAAAGTTAGAGTTGAGAGAGGCGATCGCACCTGGTGTCAACACGGCTATTCAAAACAGCGGTATTGCAGCACAAATATTAAATAATGAAACTAAGATTGTCGAAGTTCAGCAGCAAGTTTTAGCCGAGATAGAAGGGTTGATGGCAAGAATAATGCCAGTGATTGTAGAAATGCTGTCCCGAAGCATCGGGGAAGCAAAGCTAGAGATAGAATCTGCGATCGCCCCCGCTGTCGATGCCATCATTCAGAATAAAAGGATCGATCAAAGACTCGGGAAGATCGAACAACAGATTGTGGCGATCGAACACCGGATTTATGAATCCACAGACTTGTTTACAGATTTACTGAAACCTTTGATTGACGAGCTGATGGTTAGCCATCACGCCCAACTACAAAAGTCGGTCATCGAATCTATTTTACCATTGTTAGATGAAGTTGTAAGTTATAATTACAGACTCAACGATAAAGTAGGGGAACTCGATCGCAAAATTACTGCTGCGGAATGGGGAGGCGATCGGGAAGAATTACTCGCCCGAATAAAAATCATGTTTCCCGAAATGATGCTCCAAACCATTAATGAGTCGAGACAATCATTTGTCGAAACCATAAGTCCGATAATTGATGAAATAATTAATACCAAAACCCGACAAAACAGACAATCGATGGGAGTAGCCATATCGCCGGCTCTGACTGTGGGAATCAGCCACAGAATGAGTGAATCGCCCGATGAAATTGCAATGGCGATCGCGCCGGAAATGGCTGCCGCTATCAAACAGCAAATTCATCTCAAGCGAGAAGCAATGTCGGATGCACTTTATCCGATTATCGGCAGCACGATTTTAAAATACATCGCCGAGATGATGCGGGAGATTAATGAAAAAGTCGAATCAGCTTTAAGTCCAGAGGGAATTAGTCGCAAAATTAAAGCCAAATTACAGGGAATTTCTGAAGCAGAATTGCTGATGAAAGAAACAACACCACTGAGTGTTAAAGCTGTTTTTTTAATTCAAACACAATCGGGCTTAGTAATTTCAGCAGTGCAGCATTCTGAACGCGAACAGCTAGACTCAGACATGGTAGCTGGGATGCTGACTGCTATTCGGGCTTTTGTCAACGATTGTATATCTCAGTCGGGAAATGTTGCAGAAATTGATGCAATAGAATACGGCACATCTACGATCGTATTGGAAGTAGCAGGTTCGTGTTATCTAGCAGTAGTGATGCAAGGAGAAACCCGCCAGTGGTTTAAGTATAAAATGCGATCGATCTTCAACAATATTGTTCAAGAATACGGAGATCAAATTCAGTCATTTAACGGCGATCCAGCAACTGTGCCACCCGAAGTAAACTCGAAATTGCAAAAATTAATCGATACAGAGGTAAAAGTTAAATCTCGTAAACGTCCAATTTTACCCATGATCGGTTTGGCAGCGTTAGGTTTAATTGGCCTACCTTGGGGAATTCATCAATACCGCAGCGGAGTTGAAGCGAGCTTAGAAGCAGATACGAATTTAGCATTACAATCTGCTCCCGATTTATCGGTTTATCGTATCGTGGCAGATGTTAAAGATAAATTATTGCAGATTTCGGGACGAGTGCCGAATCAAAAGCTGCGCTCGAAAGCGGAAAAAATAGCTCAGCAAGCGGCTCCAAAATTAAGAATTGACAATAAAATTATAGCCGTTGAAGTACCTCCCGATCCGGTTTTAGTAGAAGCCGATGTCAAGCGGACAGCAGCTCTTTTGAATAAAGTAGAAAGCATTGATATCTCAGCTCGCTATGCAGAGGGAAAAGTCGCCGTTGCAGGCAGTGTGAGCCAAGTGCCAGATGCTCAGAAAATAACTCAAGCTTTTGAGAAAATTCCGGGGGTGAAGTCTGTAACAAATACAGTGATAATAGGAACTCCACCGCCACCAAAGATAATAATGCCAGTTCGCGTGTATTTCGGTGCAGGTTCGGCAAGTTTGCAGGCGAAAGATGTAGCACAAAAACTTAGCAAAGTCAAGGAATATATGGAGAAAAATCGCACGAAGAATTTAAGGATAGTTGGCTACAGCGATTTTAAAAGCAGTCCGACCGAAAATCAAAAGTTGGCACTGGAAAGGGCGACAAATGTGAAAAATATTTTGGTTAGACAAGGGATAAATGGCAACAGAATACAAGTTGCTTCTACTAAGGGTCGTCCCGAAGGTGTGGAGGCAAATCAACCGCTGTGGCTGAGCAGATTGGTAGTATTTGAGGTGATAAATTAGAAATTGGGAATGGGGAATTGGGCATCGGGCATCGGGCATCGGGAATTGGGCATCGGGCATCGGGCATCGGGCATCGGGCATCGGGCATCGGGCATTGTTAATTGGGAATTTTCCCTAATGATTAATGACTAATGACTGTTGACTAATGACTGTTGACTAATGACTCCTGACTACTGATATCATGTCCGATGTGCGATTCGTTTAACCTAAATGGGTAGGTTCTCCTATCCAGGGACGGTTAGCCTAACTCCTAGAAGTTAGTGATA
>NZ_JAUBOZ010000007.1:0-142995 GCF_036700475.1 Microcoleus sp. T2B6
GTCAACTGTCAACTGTCAACTGTCAACTGTCAACTGTCAACTGTCAACTGTCAACTGTCAACTGTCAACTGTCAACAATCATTTCGCTCGTGCAACCGGAATTGATATCACTCATTCATCCGCTGTGGGTGGGCACTCAGGAAGCAATCTCCCAACTCAAAACTATGTTCAAGCTACGCTGCATCGCGGATAGCAACAGGTTCAGATTTTTTGCTGGTGAACTGTGCGGGGGGTGCAAATTCTCTGAGATATCTCGACACCGATCGCAAATATCCCACTTCTGCTTGAATCAAATTCAGCGTAGAAAGACTCTCAACTAAGTCATCAAACTCATCTGCCGTAACTCCAGCACTGTGCAAGACTTCTTGGTTAAGTCGCCCGCAGATTCCTTGCAGGAGGAGTTCGATAATCTCGCTATAGTCAGCGATTTCTGTTCCGTAACCTTGCAATTTCTTGGGATTGATTCCCCACTGCAAAATCTTCAACAAGTCTTCAGGGGCACTCCACGCAAAAGAGGAAGCAATCACTTCTTTTTCCGCTGCGACAAGAGCGTGCTTGATTTGCACTTCGGGGAAATCTGGATCGATGATTAAGCTTTCCAGCTTCGACACTTGTTTATCTAACACGCCCAAAGAAAAAGGAGCTAATTCTACACTCACCATGTCGCCAGTATCGTTCACACTTCTAAAAGGATCTTCCAACACATTAATTAGGAGGTGAATGTCGGTAGGCTTTTTCCAGTCAAACTGTCCAAGGAAAAACGGTTCTTCGTATCCCGGCAAAAGTCCTTGAAAATAAATCGGCAGATTTTTGCCTGATTCAAGAATTTTATAAAGAGCTACTTCCAAGGTTTCTGTCGGCCAACCGAGATTACTTACGGCAACAAATTTCAGTTTTCCGGGAACGGACACAACCAGAGAATTCAGCAATAAATGTACGGCTTCGATAAGATTTTGAGCAGTTACGTAGCGGTGGGGAGCGTGAACGTTGACAGTTTTACCTTGCTCTACTTTTTTGGACATTTGCTCGCAGAACAAGCTATTTTCCAACATATGAGTAAAGCGAACCATCCCGTAAGTCACATCTCCTTCTTGAGCTGCTTTGGCAAATTGCCATTCGGCAAACTTCTTGGAGGCGGCGTAAACTTCGGTTGTAAAATATCGAGATGTTTTGCCTGTAGAAGAGAAGATGCAGTGTTCTACGCCGTATTCTTCGCAGAGTTGAATGACGTGTTTACATCCTAACAGGCTGGTTGTAACTGTTTCTCGGATTTTGATTTCAGCTAGTCCGGGTTGGCGTTGGGCTGCTAGGTGAAAAACAATTTCTGGTTTTTCTACCTCAAATATGTGTTTGAGCGCCTCCAAGTTGCGAATGTCGGCGGCATAGAAAGTTACAGCACCTTCTCGGTTAAAAAGCGGGAGATTTTCTTCGGGGTTTTGACATCGGGCGTTGTCTGCGGAAATGATTTTAGTTGCGCCTAATTCGAGGAGTTTTTCGATTAAGAAACGACCGACACATCCTTCTCCACCGGTGATGAGGATGGTTTTTCCGTTGATTTGGCTGGTGACTGCGGATGCGTATAGGTGAATAGTGCGACCGCGCACGTCGCTAAAAGGTTCGCTTTCTAATTGTCCGTCGGCTTGATAGGCTGCGATTAGCTGTGCGGTGAGAGTTTGTAAGGCTGCGAGGATTTCAGGATCTTGCGGTTCCGGCGAACCGGGCGGAACTAGCTGCTGGATGCGCTCAATTATTTCCGCTTTGCTGGCACCTTCAAACACTTCTCTTTGGTTAAATGCACTCTTCACTTTTTTTGCTCCTTTAAATTCTAGAAATACGGTTGCTGATAAGCGCGTTGTTAAACTAATTTCCGAGGGACAGAATCTTTAAAAGTCTGCTTGGTTTTAGGATTTTTTTGACGGCAAGCTACTTAATTGGAAAAACACGCGATCGGCTCTGCTTGTAGTTTTATTAAGCGCTTTTTTAACCTGCTTACTTTTGCGATCGGCAAATATCGGCAAAGTCGGAATGTTCTCTGTCCAAAATTGGTCACTACAACTATATACTTAAATTGCTGAGTGTTGGCAATACTCAGAACATATCTTTACTATTTCTTTGCAATCACCTGCGAGTTTTCACGCAATTTTAAAGTTTATGTAAAGTAAGGTCTACGTTTAAAAAACTTAACAATAAACTCGACACTGATTCTAGCATTTTACTCTTTAATTAAAATGTATTTATTGTTACTAAATAAAGTTAAATTTTAAGTAAAAATACGCACAAAAGCTTTAACCGAATATTTCCGTGTGCGGAAAATCTTGTTATTTGATGGGTGGGGTAGTCCTGCTGTGCCTACCCCTGTATGGGTGCTGCTACTAGGCGCGAACAATGCGTTCTTTTTTGCTGCCTTCAAAGCCACGAGCGTCCCCAACATCGTAGCCTCCTGTCCGCAAGCGACGGTCTAAATCGCTGGCTTCGGGAGAAGTTTTGGCTGCTTCTTCGATCGTCACTCTGCCTTCAAGCACGAGTTTGTAAAGACCCTGGTTGATAATCTGCATTCCTTCGTAAGTATCATGCTCCATTAATCGGAAAGCTTCATCATCAGCACCTTTCATCAAGTAATCGTGCATGGCAGGTGTATTCACCAAAATATCGTGAACTGCTACTCGACGGTTGTCAACTGTTGGCAGCAAAAGTTGGGCAATTACCGCTACTAAAGAATCGCAAATTTGAATCCGCATCGCCTGTTGTTCTTCGGGCGGGTAGAGGTTCAACAACCGGTTAATAGCGTTAATGGCGCTGCGAGTGTGGAGAGTTCCCAATACTAAGTGACCAGTTTGAGCGGCTTGCAACGCTGTATTGATGGTAACGCGATCGCGCATTTCCCCGATCAGAATTACATCGGGATCTTCCCGCAAAACAGCGCGCAAAGCCTGCTGAAACTCGTGGGTATGCAAGCCGACTTCCCGCTGGCTGACCAAGCATTTTTTAGAAGGGTGAATGAATTCGATCGGGTCTTCAATTGTAACTACGTGCTTTTGCTCCATCTGATTGAGGTGGTCGATCATCGCAGCTACGGTTGTCGATTTCCCCGAACCGGTAGGCCCCGTAACCAATATTAATCCCTGCGATCGCAAAATGATATTTTTGAAAACTTCTGGCAACCTCAAGGAATCGATAGTAGGTATTTCCAAACTAATCAACCGCAATACTAGGGCACCGCCGCTGAGGGAATCAAAACAGTTTAGCCGACACCGCACGAAGCCAGGGTAAAAAATTGCTGAGTCTAATTCCTTGGTAGTTGCAAATTGTTTTCGCTGTTCGGGGGTGAGAATTTCGGCTAGGTAATTTTCAAAAATTTCTGGGGTTACTTTGGGGTGGTTAGTTGCTACTTGCATCACGCCCCGAATCCGAAATCGAGGTACTTGGCCGACTCGGATGTGAATGTCGGAAGCGCTCGCTGCATGGGCATCTCTGACCATTTGTTCGATCGTACTGACGGGTGTCTCGACAGGCCGCTGCTGCTGGGCTGCGGGGGGCGCACTCGGCGCAGGTGGAGGCGGCGCGGGAGTTGCAGCCAAGGGCGGGGGCGGGGGCGGTGTTCGTCGGCGGCCTTGAGCCTCTGGTTGAAGGGGTGTAGGATTGTTTAATGGGTTCATTTTTTGGTCTCCAGTCAATCGATTTTAGATTTTAGATTTTAGATTTTAGATTTACTCGACAGATTAATCTGGGAGCTTGAACTAAGCTCTAAAATTGGGGTATCTCCACAAAGCGAGTGTTGGGGCTTGTATCCGTTGTTGGGCGCGGTCAATGTATTAATTGCGAAAAAAGGCCCGATTTCTAATTTTATCGCTCGCAGCTAATTCGGTGTTAAATGCTGAGAATATTTTACAATTAGGCTTGATGGGGCGATCGAGTAATTAACAATTTCAACTCCTGTCAGTAACGAGCGGGCTAAAGCCACTGAGCTTGTAAGAGAGATCAAGCAAGCTGTACTGACCCGCCTAAGTCTTAGCTGACTACGTTATTTAGGTCATAACACCGGTGAATGCGACGCTAGTTTTCCGCTCTGTTGTTTACAGTTAAACAGTTTTAAAGTCCCTGAAACAGTGCTGTAAGCCGAACAAGCCTTTATAACAGTGGCAAAGCGAACATTACCCCGAAAGGGAGATTGAGGCAGCCATACCTCACCGGGGAGGCAACCATACCTCTCCAACCCCGAAAGGGGATTCAAGGCGATTGAAATCGCCGGGTCGTTTTCCTCTCAGGACTAAAGTCTCGCTCGTTTCCCACTTACCGAACTTTTTTTATGAACATCGGTCACAAAATCGCCGACTGGCTCGAAAATCGTGCTGTTACCCCTGCCTACGCGGGTTGGCTACTGTCGGGGATGACGGTTTTCTTTTTTGGGTCAGCGACTAATACAATGTCTGGGTGGCTGTACGTGCTCAGCGGTGGGGGTTTGGCGCTGTTGGGAGTAGCGGCGGTTTTGCCGGGAAAATCGCTCCGTTCGCTGGAAGTCCGTCGCCGCCCGATCGAACCGGTGAGTGCGGGCGATCAAATCACCGTAGAACTAGAAATCGAAAATCGCGCCCGCCAACCTAAGACTCTGTTGCAAGTGATAGACATCTTGCCGTTTGTACTGGGAGAACCGGTTGTCCGCCCGATCGAAGTCATAGAGCCTAACAGTATATACAGGCATACATACTATCTGGAAGTCCGGCAGCGCGGCGTCTATCGGTGGCAAGAGGTAAACTTGAGGACGGCGGCGCCTTTAGGGTTGTTTTGGTGCCGACGCAGCCGCCCAGTCAAAGCGGTGGCGGTTGTGTATCCACAAGTTTTGCCGTTGAGCACTTGTCCTTTGATCGATCGCATCGGTCAAGAAGACAGCCCGCAATTTTACAATCGTAGTCGATCGCAAACTGCTACCGAAGGCCTCACCCGCAACCTGAGACCTTACCGCCACGGAGACCCCACCCGCCTGATTCACTGGCGCACCAGTGCCCGCTACGGAGAACTGCGGGTGAGAGAGTTAGAAGTTGCAGCCGGGGGTCAAGAAATTATTATTGCTCTCGACAGCGCTGCGGCGTGGCAGCCAGAAGAATTTGAACGAGCCGTGACAGTAGCTGCGTCTCTTTACTTCTATGCTAGCAAGCGCCTGTTAAACGTCAAACTTTGGACTGCCGGAACTGGACTCGTATCGGGGAACCGGGTAGTTTTGGAAACTTTAGCGGCGGTTAATGCTGGGGAAGATGCGATCGATAATCGGTCGAAACTGCCGATAATTTGGTTGACTCAAAACTCTGCAAGTTTAAGCACTCTTTCCCCTGGCAGCCGCTGGGTGCTCTGGCCGTTGGCAACTGCTGAAACCGGCGACAAAACGTTAGTCAAACACGATTTACCGGGTTTGAAAATTCGCTCTGACCGACCGTTAGAACTTCAGTTACAAGATACTCTGGAAAGAGCGATTAATTATTAAGTAAGATAGACCACGAAAAAACCTGTGAAAGAGCGATTAGTTATGAAGATAGACTTGATTAATCTAAAAACTCAAGAACCATGATACACTACAGGAGTGTAATTCATCAACTTAAGGGTCTTACAGGGCCTGGCAATTGCTGGGCAAGTTAAGAGCAGCTTAGATTACTGTGACTCCGGTCATAAACCTCATATCTCATTCACCAAACAGGAGAAAAAATGACTTTCTGGGAGAAATTAAAGCAGAACGTATCACAAATCAATGATTCTCTGCAAACCAATATTTCCAAGTTTAAAAACAATGATTTTGCTGATGCCTCAATGGCAATATGTGCATTGATTGCTGCTGCTGATGGCACTATCAATACCGAGGAAAGACAAAAAACGGCTGCTCTAATAATTTCCAATCAAACACTCCAAATTTTTCCGGCGTCGGAGTTGAAGCAAAAATTTGATTTTTATTGTGAGAAGCTATCACAAGACTTCGATTTTGGTAAAATTGAGGCTATCCAAGCGATAGGGAAACTTAATAAAAAACTAGACCAAGGTCGTGCCGTCATCCAAATTGGCATTATTATCGGTGGTGCGGATGGTAATTTTGACAAAGATGAAAAGAAGGTTGTCAAAGAAGCTTGCCATGCTGTGGGCATTAATCCTGGGGAATTCGATCTCTAAATTCAGCTATTTTATGGTTGGTTCTAGCCAATCAATTATTCAAGGCTTTATATCTGCGAATAGCATTGTTCATTGAGTTTATTTGCTCTGCGTGAAATGAGGGAGGCATTAAACTATGAACACTATGAACGAGTCCATTGTGCATGACATCGGTCGGAAGTGCAGAATGATCGAGTCCGAGTGTATGTCCTATTTCATGGGCAATGGTATTTGCAATTAAGTTAGATAGTTGATTGAGACTAAGGCTGGCATTGCAAGAAGCATAGAATACTTGGTCAATCCGAATAATCGCCCGATCTGTAACCATTCCCGATTTGAAGCTAGCCACGCCGAGATAGTCAACCGGCTGGCTATCAACGAATATATAAACATGAGTAAAATCTTCGCCCCACTCTTTGCGATCGGGGGGATCGGATGTCAAAAATACCTTGACGCTTCTAAATGCGCCGTAGAGTTTGGAGAAAGCGTCCATCAGTAAGGAAAATATCGCTTCTTTATTTTCGGGTGCGACATCCATTCCTGATACATCTACCCAAATACAACGGCGGAAATCGCTATCCTTATCAATTAGAACTCTTCCACAGGAAGGGCAAAACTCCCACTGAGGCTGGATACGGGAACGACAGCCGTGACAGCGGAGTTTGGGGGCTCTAGTCAGGTTTAGCCGTTGAGAGAGGGGGAGTTTTAGCTTGCGATTGTGTTTGGTTAGGTCTAGGCGATCGTACAGCGACATTGACTGAGTGTAGGAATTTTTTCTCGTAATATTCTTGTTAATTTGAGCTCATTTCAGCTAGGGCTATGGGTTGAGTTGATAGTTGCCACAGTCCGCAACAAAATGCTCCGATTTCCCTATTTTAATATTCCTTTCAATCTTGCCTGCTTAATCCAAGCGGGAAATTCATTGAGCAGTCTTTCATACAATTGTTCATCAGTGATTTTTCCCAAATCGTCTAAATGAAAAAAGTTAGCGTTATCAACCAGCCGGCCACCCATACTGTCTAGTCTTTCCAGAATTCCATAGTTAAAACCAGCCAATCCAACAAATTGCCAAAATATCGGATACTTTGCAGCGTCAACTATAAATTTTTTAATTTCTGGCTCGTTAGTAACGCCTCCATCACTGAGGAAAACAATAAATGCAGGCAGTTTACTAGGCTTTTCCTGAGTATACTTTTTTATGACATCTTTTATTACCAAACTTTCATTGTTTCCCCCGCCTAATTCCAGCATCAGAGAAGGCATTTTAAAAACAAGTAAAGCTCTCTTCATTTCGCCGACTTCTTTTGTGATATAGCCATCAACATTTGTCTCCGTCACCGAGCTGGTTCTTTTGAATGTTGAGCCAAAAAACCAAACATCTAATGTAGCATCATCATCTAGTCTGCTAGCTACGGGAACTATTCTTTCAAGGAGCGCTTGCACTGCACCAGAACTATATTGATGGCTCATAGAGCCAGAAATATCCAAAACCAAAGCAACTCTTGCTAGGATATCATCAATTCCTTTCTTTTTAAGACAAATATCTACTTTGGCTTTTAAAAGGCTGATGTCTGCTTTTTTTGTAATATCAATAGGTTGCTGTTGGGTTTCTTTTTGATGAGTTAGTACAGAACTATCTACTTTCTTCTCTTCCTGTTTAGTCTCGACAAAATACCTATCGACAAAACTTTGCAAGCCGGCTTTATAACCTTCTCCTACTGCTCGAAATCTCCATTCTAAGTCTTTTCTATACAATCTGCCAAACTCCAACGCTGTCTCTTGAGAAAAAGCTTCTTTTAAATCGTACCGAGCTAACTCGACTCCTGTTTCCTGGTTGTAAAGCCTGATAAACGCATTTTTAACTTGGCTGAAATTTTGATTTTTTTCCAGCCCTTCGTGAATAGTGACAACAAAAACTATTTGCTCAATAGCAATCTTAACTTTTGTCAAATCTACGTAGATCGTCTCATCATCATCTTCGCCTTGCCCAGTTCTGTTATCTCCTGAATGTCTTAAAGAGCCATCCAGTGATTTCAGATTATTATAGAATACAAAGTATTTTTCATGAATTATTTTGCCGGCAGCACCTAACATAAACACAGAAGCATCAATATCATAGCTTGGGCCAACCTGGCTCACATCCCAACCTAAGCCAATCGCCACGTGTTTTAAATCGGGAGCAGCTTTAGAAAGATTTAACCTTTCACCTTTGGTTAATTGGATTCCCATTCTCTTGGTTTTCCTTCAATGTAAATTCGGCTGATTAGCTATGGTCAACTAAAAAAGGTTTCGATCGTTGTAGCCCACTTCGGATTCCAGGAAGTAAGGAGCATCTATGTACCGAAGGAGTTGTTAAGCATAGGTTTTCACAAGTTCCTGTAACCCATTAACCTTAACACCGTTACCGATGGCTGCCATTTTCCACTCATTATTATGCTTGTAGATTTCTGCCATCAGCATCCCCGTCATGCCTTTGTATTCAGAACCTGATAGGTTGTATTTTGCGAGTTCTTGATTATTAGAGGTATTAACCAAACGCACAAACGCATTTTGAACTTGTCCGAAGTCTTGCTTGCGTGCCATGCAATCGTAAATGTTAACTGTAAAAACCAGTTTGACAATTTGCGAGGGAATTCGAGATAAATCGACGAGAATTTGCTCGTCATCTCCCTCTCCCGCTCCTGTCAGATTATCACCTAGATGCGTAATAGCTCCTGAACGGTGGGAGAGATTGCCAAAATAAACGATATTGGTCATATCATTCACTTTGTCATTTCCATCTAAACAAATCACTGAGGCATCCAAGTCATAATCGGGAGCACTGCTAAAAGCCCCAAACAAACCCCCACCTGAGCGTTTTGCGACATCCCACCCTAATCCGCAGATCAGTTTTGTTAGCCCTGGCGCTTCTTTGGAAAGCGAGATGCGCTGTCCTTTTTGTAGGTTAATTCCCATGTGTTTTACCTTTTTATATCAAATCCGGTTGTATCGGAATTGTATGGACGGGGCGGGTTTATGAGATTGTTGGTTTTAGCCAAATATTGTCGGTGAACCCGCCCCTACGGAAGTCGATCGGATATAATTCCAAATTAAACGGAAATGATATTAGCTATAGCGATCGAGTAATGCTTGTAAACCACCTTGATAACCTGATCCCACTGCATTGAGACGCCACTCGCCGTCTTTCCGGTAGAGTTCAGCCATGATCAGTGCTGTCTCTATGGAATAATCTTCTACCAAGTCATAGCGAACAGCTTCCTGTTGTGTTTGGGCATTAACGATCCGCACGAAGGCATTTTGCACCTGACCAAAATTTTGACGGCGTTGCTGTGCTTCATGGATGGTTACAGTTACAAGAATTTTTTGGACATCATTAGGCACTTTTTTGAGGTTGATTTTGATAACTTCATCATCCCCCTCGCCGGCCCCCGTGAGATTATCTCCCAGGTGCTGCACTGATTTGTCGGGATCTGGACTTGTGAGATTGTTGTAAAAAATGAAGTGGTTGTCAGAAATTAATTTTTCGTTAGCACCTAAGAGGAACAATGATGAGTCTAGGTCAAAGTCAGAGCCCGTGTCTGTAGCTTTAACGTCCCATCCCAGTCCTATGAATACTTCTGAGAGACCGGGTGAAATTTTTTCAAGCGATACCCGTTGTCCTTTGTTCAGAGATACGGCCATGATTCAATCTTCCTCATTAGAATTAGAAGTGGTTATGGAGGGAGGCGCGGACTGGAAAACTTTATTAAGTTTTTGCTGGAAATAGTTGGAGAATTTTAAATCTTAAATAATAAGAATATTAGCTAACTGTGCCGATGTCAATAGGGGTTACAACTCTTAATTATTTTTTTTGTCTGAGTACAAAGCAATCATGCCCTGCCTCCCACAGTTGTGTAATCTCAGCTTGGGTTATTGTGCTTGTGTATTTTGACAAACTCTCGGAACTTCGCCGTGTTTTGTGATGCCAGTGACCATTACCAGGCCGTTTCCAGAAGGCCCTCCGCTTGGAAGCCTCCTGTGTTGCAATACCATCGACTTGTGGCGTCGATGGTGTTGCGACGGATTCCCCACTCTGGAGCAACTTCGATTTTCTTTATGCCATTTAACTCGATCGCTCGGATGACCTGATGAAGGAGGTATAACTGTACAGTTTGGGCCCAAAAGTCTGCGCGATCGCTCTGCAAAACTGGCCACTAATTTTAGTCTATTTTCTAACCGACGAAAGCGGTTGCTATAGTTTAATTTAAATGCCGATCGGCTCGAATCGAACTCTTTGCCTGACAATAAAAGCTCAATCCCTATCACTCCGTAGTGTCGGGGAGAATTTCGACTACATACTCCGGTACATATTCGGGTCGATTCTCTGGTCGATTCGGGGGCAAATTATCGGGCAAATTATCGGGCAAATTATCGGGCAAATTCCTCGGTGGAGGTTCGAGTCTGACTCGCCGGATCGGGAGATTTGCAATTAGTGCTGTGGCCCGCTGGTCGCTCTCCAGCGAGAACTCAGACCCGGTGGTATCGATTTCCACGTAGCGAGATACCACCTCTAGAATTTCTCGGCGCATCGACTCAACCATTTCTGGGCTGAGTTCTGAGCGATCGTGGGCTAGAACCAGTTTGAGGCGCCGTTTTACCTCGTCGCGGCTGTTGTCAGGGGTGCGCGGGAAAAGTCGTTCGAGAAGTGTGTGTATCATGGGTCGGGCTGGTTTGTCAAGGGTTAGGCATAGAAAACGTCATACCATTTTCGATTTTCGATTTTCGATTTTCGATTGGGGAATCACTGATTCCCGTCAGGTTTGGAGGTGGTCTACAGTTTCATTCTTTTTGGGAACTGGTGTCACTGGGGGAAAATTTGGGCTAGTTTTTGTGATGCGGTCGATTTTCGATTTTCGATTTTCGATGGGGGAATCAGTGATTCCCGTCAGGTTGGGAGCTGGTCTACAGTTTCATTCTTTTTGGGAACTGGTGTCACTGGGGAAAATTTGGGCTAGTTTTTGTGATGCGGTCGCTGCTGTTAAAGATCGATCGCCAATAACCACATCACATAATTTTAGTATTTAAGAACTTGCGGAGGCGAGTAAAGAAGTTTTCGGGACGGGGATTTAGATCGAGAAATTCAACTTTTTCGCCTTCTAAGCGGCGGGCAATATTGTCGAAGGCTGTTCCAGCTAAAGAGGCCGTTTCCGACAATACTAATGGTTCCCCTCGGTTGGTGGAAACGATGACGCGCTCGTCGTCGGGAACGACGCCTAACAGCGAAATGGCGAGGATTTCCCGCACGTCTTGCACCGACATCATATCATTTGCCAGCACCATTGCGGGTCTGATCCGGTTGACGATCAGGTTGATTTTCTTGACGTTGTTGGCTTCCAGCAGCCCGATGACTCGATCGGCATCGCGGACAGCAGCGATTTCGGGAGTGGTGACAATGATGCCTTCTTGAGCCGGGGCGATCGCATTTTGAAAGCCTTGTTCAATTCCAGCAGGAGAGTCGATCAAAATATAGTCGTATTTTGGTCCCAACATCCCCACAAGCTGCTTCATCTGCTCGGCGCTGATGGCATCTTTCATCCGAGTTTGGGCAGCCGGCAACAGCACCAAGCGCGGCTGTCGCTTATCTTTCACCAAAGCTTGCTCTAATCGGCACTCTCCAGCGAGAACTTCTAATGCCGTGTAAACAATCCGATTTTCTAAGCCCAGCAGCAAGTCTAAATTTCTGAGACCGAAATCGGCATCAATTACAGCAACGTTGCGCCCCCGCTTAGCTAAAGCCATGCCGAGATTGGCTGTGGAGGTGGTTTTTCCTACCCCGCCTTTCCCTGATGTAACAACAATAATGCGAGCCATAAGCGATTTTTAGATTAGTTATTGCTAATTGGTAATTGGTAATTGCTAATTGCTAATTGGTAATTGCTAATTGCTAATTGCTAATTGCTAACAACTAACAAATGCCAACTAACAACTGTCAACTAACAACTGTCAACTGTCAACTGTCAACTGCCAACTGTCAACTGTCAACTGTCAACTGCCAACTGTCAACTGTCAACTGTCAACTAACCATTACCCCCGACTAACTGCGATTTGTCAAAATCAGAGGCTCTACCGATCCGAATCCCTTGGGGAGTCACATAGGCGACTTCCGGGAAAAACTGAGCGGGTGAGGTTTCTGGGCCTCTGGCAACATACTTAGCAATCCTAATCACCATCGGTTCCATCTGCAAGGTCATAATCACGCTTTTGGTGTTGCCACCGGCACCGGCGTGCACGACTCCCCGCAAACGGCCCCAAACTAGGATATCGCCTCCGGCGATGACTGAGCCGCCGGGATTTACGTCTCCCAAAAGTACGACGGTGCCCGGATGACGAATTTCTACGCCCGATCGCACTGTCATCTGCAAATATAAAGGTTCCGCCAGCGATTGCGGTTTTTCGGCAGTGGCTTTATTCAGGGAAGAAACCGGAGGCTGCTGTTCTACACAATAGCCTGCTGTAGCAGCAGCAACGGCGGTTTGGCGGCGACTGGTGTGGACTCGTTTGAGTTGCAGTTCCACTTCCGAGAGGGCATCGGCGATTTCTTGCAGTTGGCGGATATCTAAAAGTCGATCGTTCGCCATCAATTGTACTTCGGCATTTGCCTGCCAAAAGCGTTCTCCTGCGTTCAGCCTGACTTTTAGCTGCTGCCAAAGTTCAGTCCAAGTCGAGGCCGTGGCTGTTGGTAATTCACTGGTGTTAGTTTCTGAGGGGAGTAGCAGTAGTAGCTGTCCATCTTCTGTTTTAAGGCGGACTTGCATATCAAGGCTGACTTCGGGTGTCGCTTGAGGGGCAGGTTCGGCAGCGGCTCCGGGGAAAACATCGGGTGTCATGGACAGGTCTGAGTTCGGGTATGGACAGGTTAACATCAATATTAGCCTGAGTGGTCATTAGTCATTAGTCATTAGTCATTAGTCATTAGTCATTAGCCGGGCACTCCGCGCGCACTTTAGACAATTATAGGACTTACGCATGGGGGTCGAGAAACCGGGTTTTTTTACAAAAATACTTCGTGGCAACCGGCAGATTCGGTAAAAAACCCGGTTTCTTCTATCGGTGCATAAATCCTGAATTACTCATTACCAATTCCCCATTACCAATTCCCCATTCCCCATTACTATATGCAGCAAATAGAACGTTATCGCGGCAGTCTTCTCGGTTTAGCAGTTGGCGATGCTCTCGGAACAACTTTAGAGTTCCATCGCCCCGGAACGTTTGCGCCTATTAACGATATGGTTGGCGGCGGCCCGTTTCGACTGCAACCGGGCGAGTGGACGGACGATACTTCGATGGCGCTTTGTTTGGCTGAAAGTTTGATTGAGAAGCAAGGTTTCGATCCAGTCCATCAGTTAGAAACTTATTTGCGGTGGTGGCGAGAGGGACATTTGAGCAGCACTGGTGGATGTTTTGATATTGGCAATACGGTTCAACAAGCACTTTGGAAGTTTGAAGATACAAGAAAACCTTACTGCGGTTTTACCGATGCTCAGACTGCTGGCAATGGTTCGATTATGCGCTTGGCTCCCGTGCCTTTGTTTTATGCGAATAATCCTTTAGACGTAATAGAAAAATCGGCACAAAGTTCTCGAACTACTCACGGTGCTGCTACTTGTGTGGATGCTTGCCGTTATTTGGGTGCTTTAATTGCGGGGGCTGTGAATGGAGTTGCTAAAGATGTGTTGCTTTCGGAAAGATATTGTCCTATTTCGGGATATTGGGCCGCAAATCCGCTGGTAGCAGAGATTGATGAGATTGCGGCGGGTTCTTTTAAATTGCGACAACCTCCTGAAATTAAAGGTACGGGTTATGTTGTCAAGTCTTTGGAGGCGGCACTTTGGGCGTTTTACAACAGTTCTTCTTTTGCCGAAGGCTGTTTGTTGGCTGTGAATTTGGGCGACGACGCGGATACAACTGGTGCGGTTTACGGACAGTTGGCGGGGGCTTTTTACGGAGAATCTGGTATACCGGGAAAATGGATCTCGCAATTAGTCGATCGCACTTTAATTGCATCTTTTGGCGATCGGCTTTTGACTTGATCTCGATCGCTGTGAATACTTATATCAGTTTTCAATCTTCTTGGTTTTTACAAGAACTAGCAATTTTAGTTAACATAGATAAATTTACCCCACCCTCTACCAGAATAGGCGCAACCACAGGCAGATTGCGCCTACAAAACGCTATATTTTGTTGTTCGTAAGTCCTGAATCGAAAATCAAAAATCAAAAATCGAAAATCCCTTGACGTGTGTAGCAATTCGTGATATTTGTCTTCGCGTTTATCTAGGGTGGGTCATCAATTAAAAGAGTTGACAAAAGCTGGCGAATGTGCGTAGGGTTCGGATCGCTCACTCAAGCTTCAGGAAAACCCGATGACACGGCGCTACTGGCAGCATCAGTCATTTGGTTGGCCTAACCCTCCGATCGCTACTCACTACACGTTAATTCTGTTTTGTCAACCAACCTAATTAATGACACGCCCTACATATAAAAAATATTTATGAATAAATCTTAAGTTTTAATTAAATTTAGTATTATAATTTTGGTAACTTCCAACTAAGTATTTATTCTCACTATGATAGCGGATCAATTTCCTTGGCTGACCGCAATTGTCATCCTACCCCTGGTAGCTTCCCTCGCCATCCCTTTTCTGCCCGATACAGACGGCAAAACCGTGCGCTGGTATGCCCTAGGCGTAGGCATTGCAGATTTTGTATTAATGTGCTGGGTGTTTTGGACTCATTACGATCCCAGCATCTCTACTTTCCAAATCGTCGAACAATATCCCTGGATACCTTCTTTAGGCCTCAACTGGTCTGTTTCCGTTGACGGGCTGTCTGTGCCGTTGGTACTGTTGGCGGGATTGGTGACGACGCTATCAATCTTTGCAGCCTGGGAAGTCGATCGCAAGCCGCGACTCTTCTACTTCCTAATGCTGGTGATGTACTCCGCACAAATAGGAGTCTTCGTCGCCCAAGACATCATGTTGCTGTTCATTGTCTGGGAACTAGAACTAATTCCGGTGTACCTGCTAATCTCGATTTGGGGCGGACAAAACCGTCGCTACGCAGCTACCAAATTCTTGATTTACACCGCGGGCGCTTCCATCTTTATTTTGATAGCTGCCTTAGCAATGGCATTCTACGGCGGAGGCACCCCCACCTTCGACATGGTAGAACTTGGCTTGAAGGACTACCCACTGGGTTTAGAATTACTGCTTTATGCGGGATTGCTGATTGCCTTCGGTGTGAAACTGGCGATTTTCCCCTTCCACACTTGGCTACCTGATGCCCACGGTGAAGCATCTTCTCCCGTATCGATGATTCTGGCCGGTGTATTGCTGAAAATGGGCGGATACGGACTGATTCGCCTGAATTTGGAACTTCTTCCCCAAGCACACGTTTACTTTGCACCGATTATGGCGGTACTCGGCGTAGTCAATATTATCTACGGCGCGCTGAATTCCTTCGGCCAATCGAACATGAAGCGCCGCCTAGCGAATTCGTCGATTTCTCACATGGGATTCGTGTTGTTGGGTATTGCTTCCTTCACGGATTTGGGAATCAACGGGGCGCTGTTGCAAATGATTTCCCACGGTTTAATCGCCTCAGTATTGTTTTTCCTGGCTGGCGTTACTTACGATCGCACCCATACAATGATCATGGACGAGATGGGCGAGATTGGGAAAGTCATGCCGAAAGTGTTTGCCTTGTTTACCGCAGGCGCGATGGCATCCTTGGCACTCCCCGGAATGAGCGGTTTTGCTAGCGAACTCTCAGTGTTTGTGGGCGTCGCAACTAGCGATATGTACAGCGGTTCTTTCCGCGCGGTGACAGTGTTCCTGGCGGCAGTGGGACTGATTTTGACGCCGATTTATTTGCTCTCGATGCTGCGACAGTTATTTTACAACTGTGGGACACTAGCGGCTTGCGACCTTGAGGATCTAAATTTGCAGAATCAGAGAAACAATCTGGATGAAGCGGTTTGTTTTGGTAATAGTTGCGTTTTGCCTGGTGATGCACCGTTTATTGATGCTAAACCTCGGGAAGTGGCGATCGCATTTTGCTTTTTGATACCGATTGTCGGCATTGGTTTTTATCCCAACATGGCCATGCAAGTCTACGATGCCAAGACTGTCGCAGTCAACGCAGAAGTCCGCCAATCTTACATCCAAATTGCTCAACAAAATCCTCGGATTTATGCGAATCAACTTTTGGTTCCCAAAATTGCCCAAGCTCAAAAATCGCCTGCTTTGGACAAAATTACAGGGTCTGAATCTGCATCGGTTTTTGGCATTGTCAAATAATTTTACCGAATTCTGTTTTTGTTGAAAATTGGGCGATCGCTTTTGTCAAAGGGCGATCGCTTTTTTGTTAGCCCTGAATTTCTGAAATAATCTGCGCCAGATTCTCCCTAGCATATCCCACCTCAAGAATCGATTTATCCTCCAGTTCGGAGGCAACTTTATTCAAGATATTTAGCGGTTCTTCCAAGCCTGTCGTCTTCACAAACAACACTTGCAACCGAGTTTTTACTAATTCTAAAATAGAACTAATTGGCTCGCCTTTATTCCCTTTCCGTGTAGCAATGTTGATGCTCAATTTGTGAGTTTTCAACAGCCGCATTCTTTCTATTCCTTGCGTCTTAACCGTCTCCAAAACCTCCGCTCGAATCTGATCGACTAATCGGTCGGTTACATATTGCACGATCAAAGGCTGAAGCATAAAAACAGTTTCCCCGCCCTCACTAATTTTGTCAATCAGCGAGCGACGACCCAGAGAATCGAGATTTTTCAGCAAATCGGAAAGCGATGAATTGACCAACATCTGCTCTCGCAAAGTCGCCAGGGAAACTGGGTTTTGAGCAATAGCAATCCAGTAGGCAATATCTTGTTCAGAACTCGACATGCGATCGAACTGCTGCGCGAGCAAATTGCTGATATGTTCTTCAATAAATAAAGCCGTAGCTTCCAAAAGGTTTAAAACATTCCCCTCAAAAAACTCGTTAATTGTTGTCGCTACAATCTTTAATGCTAACAGATTGCCTCCGTACCGGGATAACAAGATTTCCAACTCTCGATCTTGAGCCGACAAACCTTTTTCTTTGAAAATTTCCCGCGCTATTTCCGAGGAAATAGCAGGTTTTAAAGACCGCACTTTTTCTCCCGCCAGCAAAGCCAGTTCCGTAGGCTCTTCCGAACTAACTAGCAGTAAACAGCTATTGTGATTGACCTCAGACAGCCGCACGATTAAATCTCGATATCCTTCGCAGCCTTCGCGGTAGTGTCCCGCTAATTCTTCAGGTCTGAGAACCGCTTCAAAATCATCTAAAATTACCAGACAGCGGTGTTTCCGCAGATACTCGACCAAGCGCGAAATTTTGCTGTTGAGGTCGAGCGGCACATCGGGTTTTTGTTGGTTATAAAAAAGTTGAATTAAGCTCCCTAGGAAGTCGGATGGTGCGGGTGTCGATCGCAGCGATCGCCAAATCACAAAATCAAACTCATTCTGTATTTGTTTTGCTAACTGCACCGACAGAGTTGTTTTGCCACTACCAGCCAAACCCAGCAGCGCTACCAGGCGACAATTATCTGATACAATCCACTGCTTTAAAGTAGTTAATTCTTCAGTCCGTCCGTAAAAAACCGAAACATCCGGTGCTTGGCCCCAATCTTCCTGTCGGTGTCCAATCGCCATCTTCAATAGGGAGCCTTTACCTCGACTAAAATCGCTCGTTCCCTGATCGATGTGGTATGAAAACAGCAACTGATGCCTCAATTCCGAAAGCTTTCCAGGGCCGTTCCCCCCGATCTGAAACTTTTTGTAAACTTCGCCGAGTCTTTTGCGAACGGCGATATCGCTAATGCCAAGCTTGGTTGCGATCGTCCCTGTAGATTGACCGTCGAGAGCCATAAACACAGTTTCTAACTCGGCATCTGTGACACCGCGCTGTTTGGCGATCGTTTGCACAAAGTTTTGAGGAATCGGAGTAGTCAAGGTAGGAATCTCGTCTATACTAAAAATCTATCTTCTATTATATTGTGTGAGTTCTCGCAGGCGAGCAATTGAATCGAATCTACCAACGTTCAGCTTGCTTTTTGTTGTTTGGGCAGTTTTAGATATTTATACCCAATTATCGATTGTGATAGCAGTTTAAAAAATTGCTACTCTCGGCCCGTTATCCAAACCAATACACAATCAGTCATTCCCAATTCTTTAATCCTTTAATCTAAAATGGTATGATAAACGGGGAGTTAATCTGCATTAATTGTTGCTATGTCCCTACTCGTAGAACCTATTGTAGGGTGGGTGGAGGCGCGGCCATCAATCTGTAGAACCAAAGGATAAATCTCCAACCGCGCCACCACCCACCGCGAACCAACAACCGGGTAAATTCAAAATTTTGGAAAGCAGCGCTGTATCAGCCAAAAATTGTCGCACTAGCGCGGTATTCTTCCGTCGAAACCAGCCGCCAACTCCCCTCGCCCAGAAGTTCCAAAACCTGCTGGTGATATTTCACTAAGCTCAATCGGTGGCCGACACTCACAAACGTAGTTTTAGTGGCTTGCAACTGCTCGTATAAATGTTGCTCGTTCTTCAAATCCAAAGCACTTGTCGCCTCATCCAAAATAGCGTATCTCGGTTCCGTCAATAACAATCTAGCAAAAGCTAAACGTTGCTGTTCTCCCAGCGACAAAATCTCACCCCAATCTAAATCCGCATCAAAACCGCCCAATCTGTCCGGCAAATCTGCTAAGTTTACTGATGCCAAAACGCGGCGCAATTTTTCCTCATCAACCTCGCTGCTGCTGTTGGGATACAAAAGTTGCGATCGCAAACTACCCAAAATCATATAAGGACGCTGCGGCAAAAACAGCATTTCCCCCAATTCCGGCCGCGCCAAACGACCCGTTCCCGAATCCCACAAACCCGCAATTGCCCGCAGCAAAGAACTCTTCCCAGCACCGCTTTGCCCGACAATTAACAGTCCTTCACCGGGCTGCACTGCTACCGACAAATTCCTAATTAAAGTCTTTTGATGCTGCGGAGTATCTAAAGTAACGTGCTCCAGTGTCAACTGAGAATCTACTACTACATCTATAGCAGTTCCTCCAGGACGAGATACCGCTTTTTCCGCTTCCAGAGTATCTGTAAATACAGTCAAACGATTGATACTAGCGGCAAAAGAACTCAGCGGCTCAATCTGAGTTACAATCACAGAAAAAGCGCGCAAAACCTGACTAAAAGCAAAACCAGCTTGAGTGATATCTCCAAACTCGATTGTACCACTTTGATCGGCAAAATAAGTTGGAGCCAGAAACAAAGCCGGAATAATCACCACAGCATATCCGTATCCAGTTGTGAAATAATCCAAATTCCGCTGCCAACCAATTAGCAAATTAAAATTGCGAAATACTTCCACAAATCGCTGCTTTATTTGAAATGATTCTTGCTCCTCGCCTCCATAAAAAGCAATAGATTCGGCGTTGTCGCGAATGTGAACCAGTCCGTAGCGAAAATTTGCTTCTTTTTTAAGTTGCTCGAAATTCAGAGGTACTAATCTTTGACCAAAAACTAGAGTAGCTGTCGTGCCCACAATAGCATAGATAATCAGAAAAATCGAAAGTTCTTTTGAGATAGACCACAGGATACCAGTAAAAGATATAATATTAACTATTGAACCCAGGATGAGCAGCATAAATGACAAACTTGTCCGGGTAAAAGAGCGGACATCTTCGGAAATTCGCTGGTCTGGATTGTCGATTTCCTTGTGTAAATTTATTTCGTAATAAGCCCGATTCTGAAAATACTTATCGAGGAACTTATTCGTCATCCACTCCCGCCAGTAGATACCCAATTTATCTTCGGTATACCGGTAAATTACCACAATGGGAGTGCCGACTATAAAAACCCCTGCATACACAAACAGATACTTCCAGTAATTGAGCTGGTCTTTCTTAGCTAGTGCTGTGTTAAAAAAGTTACCGACGTAACTAATTATTACATTCATACCGCTGACTGACAGCGACAAAAACAGCAGCAAAGTCAATAAAGCCCAGGGCTGCCAGTGTGCAGTCAATCTGTCTTTGAACCAGACAAAAGCACTGAAAGGAATAATTAACATTAAAGCCACGATCGCAATTGCGGGCGAATTAATAATTCCTTTCAACAAAGTAACTAAGCCGGCAGCAATACTATTGACAAATTGGGGAAATAAGACTTGAGTACCCAAACATACAGCGCTGACGAACACAAACATCGCAGCGAAGAGAAATATCAACAACAGCGCCACTAATCCCAAAAATACCCTGCCTCCCCCAGGCTCTAAAGGATAAAAGTAAGGTTGAGCGATCGCAATAAATCTCTGCCACAACTGACGGTCAAATCGATTCATCTTTGCTGTTTACAAAACTACTTTGACTGTTCTAACATATGGGAGCATCTCAGTTTTGTAAAAAGCATTTTTTTTATTGTAGTGCGAGCGTCCCCGCTCGCGTATTGTACAATACGCGAGCGGGGACGCTCGCACTGTAAATGCAAAACTGAGATGCTCCCCTAACATATCAATTCTTGTGACAAACAGCAGCAGTAATTTATTTCGGAGTTTCGCGAAAAAATTTGCCTCACCCACCGACGGAAACTGGTTGGCCGAGTTAACTGGTGGAGAGAACAAATTTGGGAGCTTAGTTCAAGGTCTTAGATTCATCGGTTGAATCAATTCTTTAATCTCAAATCTCAAATCGCTCTAGCTGGAAGAAGTTGCGCTATCGCCGGCCAAGTCCGACTGCAATTCGCTCCTGTAAAATCGCTGGCTAATCCCTAAAATTACTTGTTTCATTACCCAATACAAAACAGCAATTACTACAAAAGTTACAACCATTACTAAAACCGGACGCTTGCCTATCAAATCGTTCATTACGCTGTTAACCAGCGCATCGGGGTTAGTAAGAATGTCCCAAGTGTTGAAGCGGATAAATCGCCCTAAATAAATTCCGATCGCCGAAAGTGCGTGTATAGTTATCTCCGTTACCAGGATAAATCTACCCCAACCCTGTTGCTTCAAATAGTAACCCAAATTCATCACCGACAGCACGTAAGCTCCAAATCCCGCCAGCATAAACGCGAGATATTGGGGAATCAAAGCCAGAGTCACAGTCCACACCGAGTTCCCCTCTTTAATCTGCTCGATCAGGTGAATGATATCAGTTAAAACGTAGGGTGCATTGGGTAAAAATCCGATAAACCAGAAAAAACAGCCCCACCAGCGGAGAGAGCGAACTCCGCGCTGCCGCAGTACCCAGATGTCTACAGCCATCAGTGCCAGTGTAATCGCGATCGCCCCCAAAAGGTAAGTTTTGCCCACATCTTGCACAATATGCTTCAGATAGGACAAAACATGGCGCATGCTGGGCAAAAAAGTAGCGCCCAGGAGAATGCCCGTACCCCACAGCAGCCAGCGCGATCGAGGTTTGCGGAACAGCCAAAAACTCAGGCCCAGCGGTACTAAACTCAAAAACAAATTCCAAGACATCCAGCGCACATTGTGTCCCATTGCTTGCAGCGCTTCCAGGATTAATCCCATCATGTCAATTTTTCTACAATTAAAGGTTTGATGCAGCACCGCTTCATTCGCAGCTTCCGTCTATTTTAGTCTTTAACTTGTAGGGTGAGTAGCTTATCGCTGCGCCCCTGAAAATCAGGAATTGCTAACCCACCCTACCAATGCGGAGTCAATCTCAAATCTCAAATCTCAAATCTCAAATCGACTGACCCACCCTACCACTGCGGAGTCTATCTAAGATCTAAAATCTCAAATCTCAAATCTCAAATCTCAAATCGACTGACGCACCCTACTATTTATACAGTTTGTCGATCGGAATCTCCATCTTAAAAGTTGTTCCGCATCCTATGGACGAAATACAGTCAATCTTACCCTTGTGCTTTTCCACCACAATCGAGTGCGCGATAGACATTCCCAAACCCGTACCTTTGCCCACAGCTTTTGTAGTAAAAAACGGGTTAAAAATTCGATCGACTATCCCCTCGGGAATGCCCGTACCATTGTCCGAAATTTCTACCCTCACAGTCTTCTGGGGGGTTACACCAGTGGAAATAGTAATGCGGCCACTCTTTGTATCTGCTTCCCGAACGGATAACTTTTGATATCGTTCTTCAATAGCATCAATTGCATTAGCAATAATATTCATAAACACCTGATTCAGTTGGCTCGCATAGCACTCCACCAGTGGCAGGTTTCCAAACTCCTTAATTACTTCTATTTCCGGGCGACAGTCCCTACTCTTCAAGCGGTGCTGCAAAATTAACAAAGTGCTTTCAATTCCCTCGTGAATATCGACCGGCTTCATTGCGGATTCGTCCAGTCGCGAGAAATTTCTGAGGGACAACACAATTTGCCGGATGCGCTCGGTTCCTACCTGCATTGAACCCACAAGTTTTATTAAATCCTCAGCCATGAAATCTAAATCAATCTCTTGAATGCGATCCACAATTATTGAATTAGGTTCGGGATACTCATCTGCGTAAAGACTCACCAGATCGAGCAACTGTTTTGTATACTGGTTGAGATAATCAATATTAGCGTAAATGAAGTTAACTGGATTATTAATCTCGTGAGCAATTCCAGCAACTAATTGCCCCAAAGAAGACATTTTTTCAGTTTGGATGAGCTGAGTTTGAGTAGAGCGCAATGACCGCAGCGCTGACTCTAAAGCTCGAGCTTTTTCTCTTTCTCGCGCCTCGCTTTGTCGCAGTGCTTCCTCTGCTTGCTTGCGAGTCGTAATATCCTGGCAAAATCCAATTATTACCTTAGCCTGACCGTCAGGATTCCTGCTAAAAATAGTATCCCGACTTTGCAGCCACAAAAATTGACCATTTGCGGCCCGCATTCGGTAGTCAATTTCCCAAATTTCGCCATCTTCAACTCCTAAAAAGCTCGCGTGATGTTTGACAATTTTCGGCAAATCTTCGGGGTGTATTAACTGAGGCATGACTGACGAATCCATCGCTGTAATGTCATCGCGGGTATAGCCCAAAAGCCCTAGCACTGAACTATTAGCGTAGATATTTCGCTGTTCTTCCAAGTCGTAGAGATACAAAATACCGGGAGTAGCATCGGCTACTTTTTGAATAAACTGCTGGCTTTCTTGCAAAGCTAATTCAGCTTGTTTGCGATCTGTAACATCAACGGCGATGCCGTCCCAAAGAATATCGCCGTTGTCCTTAGCTTCAGGACGCGAATTTATCTGAAACCAACGAATGTTGCCGGAAGGCAGCACCATCCGTCCTTCCCACTGCCCAGGTTGCAAACTCTGGGCAGAAATAGCAACAGATTCGTCATGATTTTGGCGGTCTTCGGGATGAATTAAATCTGTTACCAAAGTCGCATTTTTCAGAACATCTTCTGGTTCTACCTCTAAAAGTTCTCGGCAAGCACCACTTATGTAAGGAAAACTGAAATAGCCATCGGGACACAACAAAAATTGATAAATGATTCCCGGCACATTAGCAGACAGCTTTTGGAATCTGGCCTCGGTTTCTCGCAGTGCTTCCTCTGCTTGTTTGCGCTCGGTAATGTCAGTAATTGAACCAACCATGCGGACTGCTTTTCCAGATTCGTCCCACAAAGCTTGTCCCCGACTCAATATCCATTTGTAAGCGCTGTTGTAGCACCACAAGCGGTATTCGGTGATGTAATGCGGCGTTTTTCTCTCCAAGTGTTCTTGAAGAAGTTCCTGAGACATCTCTAAATCATCGGGATGTAAACTCGTATTCCATGTGTTATTATAATCGCTAATGTCACTATCTTCGTAACCAGTGATTTCCTTAAAGCGATCGGACACAAAAAGTTCCCCTGTTTGCAAGTTCCAGTCCCAAATGCCGTCATTGTTGCCTTTGAGTGCTAACTGCCAGCGTTCTTCAGTTTCCATCAATTGAGCAGTTCTCTGTTTGACTCTATTTTCTAGTTCTTGATTGAGCTGTTTGAGACTTTCTTCTGCCTGGTTGCGTTCGATCGCAATTCCTGCTAAACTTCTGATCGCCTCTATCAATTGCATCTCAAAAAAATGGGGCGGGCGCGCTTGGGAATAATATATTCCAAAAGTTCCCAAAACTTGACCCTGAGATGAGAAAATAGGAGTAGACAAGCAAGCTCTCAGTCCAAAACTCAAGGCTAAATCTCGATAATTTTCCCACAAAGGATCGCTGGCAATATCTGTAACGATCACCTGTTGGCGGCTAAAGGCAGCAGTTCCACAGGAACCGACATCCGGGCCGATAGCTATGCCATGAATAGCAGCATTGTAACTGTCGGGCAAACTAGGCGCAGCTCCATGTAGTAAATGTTCGCCATCTGGAGCTAGAAGCAATATCGAACCGATGACATCTCTAGATTGTTGCTCGATAATTTCAACTAAAGTATTTAAAGTATCGCCCAGAGAAGTACCCTTAGCAATCATTTCTAAAATTTGTTTTTGACCGGTTAACCAATTTTCAGCTCGCTTGCGCTCTGTAATGTCGCGGGCAACCCACAGAACCGTGTTTTCTTTCATGGGCGAAATGGTAGCGGCAAACCACTTTTGTACGCTGGCAAGTTCCAGGTTATATTCAAAAGTACAGGTTTGATTTGTAGCAAGGGCGGTGCGAATTTTATCGTGAAAAATATCGGCCATTTCTGGCTCGAATAATTCGCTGATTTTTTGCCCGGAAAATTCCGCCGTCGGCTTGTACAATAATTGGGGATTGGTCGGGGCAACTTTCAGGAACCGTCCCTCAATATCGAGCTCGAAAATTAAGTCGTTCATGGCAGCGAACAAAGCTCGAAGTTCCGCTTCCGAAGCTTGCAGGGCGATTTCAGCTTGTTTACGATCGCTAATATCCGTCCCGATACAAAGCAGCCCTGCCACATTTCCCTTCGCATCTAGTAAAGGTTTATTTGTCCACGCTATCCACACCCTTTCTCCATTGCGGCGGATGTTTTCATTTTCGTTTTGGAAGTATTTTTGCGGCTGTGCCAAACAGTCTCGAATCTTTGTCGCGAGGTCAGGTTCAAATAAATCTGTTTTCGGTATAATTGTGCCGATCGCACTTTTGCCGATGATTTCTGCTTCTGAATACCCGAAAAAAGTTTCAGCAAACTCGTTAAAAAAAGTAATGTTGCCTTCACTGTCTAACTGCACAATCATGCTGTTAGCATTCTCAACTAATAGCCGGTACTTAACTTCGCTCGATCGCAGTTTCGCACGGCCGTACACCCAGCTAAAAACCGCCACCCCGGTGAAAACAGCCAGCAAGCCGCCTCCAAAGAGCAGCCACCCCCGAAGCGGCGCATTCGCACGCCATCCCCCCGCCGGAATTGCGGCCAACTGCCAGGAACCGTTGGGCAAAGTCACTTCCAGCAGCACGGGATTGTGCTGAAAAATTGACCCGTCACCGAAAAACACAGGGCCGGATGCTCCCGAACCGTCTTTGCCCCGCAGAGCGTATTGCAGCTTCGCTGAGGAGTCGTTGAGTCCTGCTTCCTCAATGAGGGTATTTTTGTCGATGATCAGGCCTGTCAAGCCCCAGTAAACTCCTGTTTCAGGGTCGGCACCGGAGGGTGTGAGAAAAATCGGCGATCGGCTGATGAACGTCTCGTCCCCCTCCAATAATTTCACGGGCCCGGCAAGCAAAGTTTTTCTGGTTCGGATGACCTCTTTGACCATTTGCCGGTGTTCGGGTAGCGTCGTCAAGTCCTCTCCGATCACCGCTTCATTTCCCTCCCGTGGATAAATGTAAGCGACCCTCGTGCCTTTAACTAAAGTTATGGCGCGAATGCCCGGTTGCTGTGCCACCAGAATTCTCGCCGTCGCTGTAAACTCGGCTTCGGTGATGTTTGGGTTGTTGGAAAGGTAAGCCCCCAAACCCCGCATCAAAAACAGGCGGGAATTCAAAGAGCCTTCCAGCTTAGAACGGACTGTGCTGAGGCGATCGAGGGTGCTAGCGCGGTTGTAGTGAAAAAACCGCCGCTGTTCTGAGCGATCTAAAATGCCAACTCCGACCAAAATTGCTATTGATGCCGAAATTGCTGCTAAATACGGTGAAATTTGGAATTTTTTCACCTTAAAGTATTCCATCTGCCGGCGGTTAAGGTATATTTTTTAGATATTTAGATAGATTTAGTTTAGTTTGATTTCTCTAGCCAAATGCAAGATTTTCGCCATACCGGGCTTTTCGCAAGCGGGCGCGAGTTTTTTGTGTTTTAGGAAACCCGCCGAACGTCGGCGATCGGCAAGCTTCTAATCATCAGTTGTGTGGACAAAGTTTTAAATCTCAAATCGACTGACTCGCCATTTATCGGGTAGGGTGCGCGCTGCCGCACCAGAGCGGTGGGGGAACGCGCACCCGAAAGACGGGAGTTATTAGCTAAAATAAGGTTAGCAATAATTTTTTTCAGCGCTACGCCGAATCTATCATAGGGGCAATTTGATGCAAGAACAGTTGATGGAAGCGATCGCACCTTACCGCGATCGCGTAGATTATCTAGAAGTTCGCCTCGAACAAAGCGAGTCAACTGCGATTAGTTTTCGCGGCCCTCAGTTAGATGCTGTAAACCGCAGTTTTAGTCTCGCCGGCGGCATCCGCGCCTGTCACAAAGGTGGCTGGAGTTTTGTAACTTTTAACGGTTTAGATGAGTTAAAAGACCGCATTGAAGAAGCTGTAGTCCAGTCTCGTTTGGTTGGCAGCGAAAAAACTCTACTAGCAGATGTCACCCCGATTCAAGATTATGTAGCGGTGGAATTGGGCCGCGACCCGCGCTCTATTACTCTAGCCGAAAAGCGGAAATTGCTCGAATCTTACAATCAGTTGCTGTTAGATTACGACCCGCGAATTCAGACAACAATGGCAGGTTACAGCGATAGATTTGGGATTACTTATTTTGTGAATTCTCAAGGTACTTGCATCGCTCAAGAGCGCTTGGACGTGACCGGGCGTTTCGGAGCGATCGCCCGCGGCGAGGGCGGTGTCGTCCGCCAAGGGTTTGAGTCGATTCACTCGCGATCGGATTACGATGTCTTGACAAATATTGAAGATCGTGTTAAGAGTGCTGCCGTTCGAGCTGTAGGCCAATTAGAGGCAAAATCGGTGAAAGGCGGTCAGTATCCGGTGATTTTAGACCCTTATTTGTCGGGGGTTTTTATTCACGAAGCTTTCGGGCATTTGTCGGAAGCAGACGGCATTTACGAAAACCCGAAAATGCAGGAATTGTTGACTTTGGGCAAGCCTGTGGCGATCGAACAATTGAATGTAATTGACGACGCAACTGTGCCGGGATTGCCGGGAACTTTGAAATATGACGACGAAGGCGTGCCGGCTCAGTGCAAGCATTTAATTAAAAATGGAGTTTTAGCGGCTCGGATGCACAATCGCGAGACTGCGGGCAAAATGGGCGAAAGTCCGACGGGAAATGCCCGGGCTCTGAGTGCTACTTTTATGCCTTTGGTGCGGATGACTAATACTGCGATCGAGTCTGGCGAACATTCTTTTGACGAAATGGTTGCCGACATTGACGAAGGAGTTTATGCAGTGCGGATGTTGGGAGGACAAACCAACGGCGAAATGTTTACCTTTGCAGCGGCTCAAGGTTTTATGATTCGCGACGGCAAATTGGCTGAACCAGTGAGCGATGTCACTTTAAGCGGCAATGTATTTCAGACTTTAAAGGATATTGAGTCTATAGGAAACGACTCGGTTTATGCCTACGGCGGTTGTGGTAAAGGCGGCCAGAGTGGCTTGCCCGTAAGTGTCGGCGGCCCTCATCTGCGGATTAAAAATGTCGTCGTCGGAGGAAGGTAATCATTAGTCATTAGTCATTAGTCATTAGTCATTAGTTATTAGTTCAAGACTTACGAAACTGGTTAAGGTGAGGGTGCGATCGCGCCCTCACCTTAACCATTCCGGGGTACTAACAAGTTGACAACCGACTCAAAATTTACTATTGACTTTCACTCGCGCTGAGTGCGATGCCGGAGGCTACCGTTACCAAAGGTGTCAATTTCCGCACATCAATTAGCACAACGAATAAGCTAGACTTTTACTGATTTCGCGTTCTTTTAGCCAATTTTATTCCCCTTAACTCGCCTTCATCTCTACCCGCTCGCTCTGCCTAATGGGAATCTCAATCACAAATTCTGCACCCCGCTCTGGCTGTGATAAACACTTCAAATCTCCGCCGTGCTTCTCCACCACAATCTGATAGCTAATAGATAATCCCAAACCCGTGCCTTGACCAACAGGTTTAGTTGTGAAAAAAGGAGTAAATAGATTCGACCTTACCTCGCTTGTTATCCCCAGCCCATTGTCTTTAACACTGATTCTTACCCAATCCGGATTCAGCATAGAAGTACGAATCGTAATCGTACTTGGGTCGTTTTTAATTTGCTCTGGGCTGCGTTTTTTATCATACTGATTCAAGGCATCAATTGCATTGCTCAGCAAATTCATAAATACCTGATTCAACTGACCGACATAACATTCTATTTTTGGCAAATCTCCGTATTCTTGAATAATTTGAATAGGTGGACAATCAGGCTTAGGCTTGAGCCGACTCTGCAAAATAACTATACTGCTGTCGATGCCATCGTGAATATTAACGGGTTTCATCTCAGCTTCGTCAAGGCGCGAGAAGTTCCGCAACGTCAGCACAATCTGACGGATACGTTCAGCCCCTACTTTCATCGAAGATAGCATTTTAGGCAGATCTTCTCTGATAAATTCTAGCTCTATGTTCTTAATTAAAGCTGCGATTTCAGGGTGCTTATGAGCATCGTGCTGCTCGTAAAGGTTAATTAAACCCAATAAATGCTGAGTATACTCATTGACATAAGTTAAATTGCCATAGATAAAATTAACGGGATTATTAATTTCGTGGGCAACACCAGCAACTAACTGTCCTAAGCTAGACATTTTTTCAGTCTGAATAAGCTGAGCTTGGGTGCGCTGTAAATTTTGCATTGCGAGTTCTAGTTGGATAGCTTTTTCTCGCTCTCGCACTTCTGAGTGCCGCAATTTGTCCTCTCTTTCTTGGCGCAAGCGTTCGTTTTCTTTTAGTTCTTGCACGTGCTGCAAAGTTTTGTTAATAGTAATTTCTAAATCCTGAAAATCTATAGGCTTAGTCAAAAAATCAAATGCCCCACCATTCATTGCCTTTCTAATATTTCCCAAGTCGCCATAAGCAGATATAACTACTGTTTTGACCATAGTAACTAGCTCGTTAAGTTTCGCTAGCAAAGCCATGCCATCCATGACTGGCATATTAATATCTGTCAGTACAATATCTATATCCGGCTCCTCTTGCAACTTTGAAAGCGCTTCTACGCCATTATGTGCAAAAAAAACTTGGTATTCTCCTGCGCGTATCTTTTTTCTAAATTTCTGGCAAATTAAAGATTCTAAATCGGGTTCGTCATCCACAAATAATATTTTAGCTGGCATATTGCGAGCCCTTTCGGTTGTATACGACATTTTTTCTCATTTGATTAATTAACTTATCCGAATAATATTTATATACTTTAAGTTCTATTATAAATTATTTTAGGAGTAATGAAAAGGCTGATTTTTACCAGGGCAAACCGGACGGCTGTAATAGGCTCTCTCGTTTGGTAGAGGCCGATCGATTAGCTCAAATCAAGTTCAGCCTTAGTTTGTCTGATTGGAATTTCCATCGAGAACTCCGCTCCCTCCCCCATCTCTGAAACACACTTCAATGCGCCCCCATGCTTCTCCACTATAATTTGGTAGCTGATATAGAGACCCAAACCAGTACCCTGACCTACAGGCTTAGTAGTAAAAAAAGGTTCATAAATACGGTCTTTCACATCTGGGGTCATTCCCACCCCATTGTCCCGAATTTGAATGACGACACGGGATTTTTCCTCTAGCAGAATAGTGCGAATAGTAAGGGCGAGTTGGTGAGCTAAGATGTCATCTAGTGACCGTTGTTTATTGTACTCATTCAAAGCATCGATCGCATTAGAAACAATGTTAATAAACACCTGGTTGAGTTCTCCAGCATAGCATTCCACTAAAGGCAGATTGCTGTACTCCTCGATCACTTGAATCTCTGGACGCGCTGTCGTTGTTTGAAGTCTATTATTCAAAATCAGCAGGCTGTTTTCGATCCCTTCGTGAATATCAACAGACTTTATGTTAGCTTCATCAAGCCTCGAAAAGTTGCGTAAAGACAAAACAATCTTGTGAATACGGTCAACACCACATTTCATCGAAGCCAGAATTTGGGATAAATCTGCTATCATAAATTCTAAATCTATGGCTTCGATTTCAGTTTGAATCTCAGAACTGGGAGGGGTGTACTGCTGCTGATAGAGATGCAGCAGGTGCAGTAGGTTTTGGATATAATCACTGACGTGGCTAATATTGCCAGAGATAAAATTAGCGGGGTTGTTAATTTCATGAGCAATCCCCGCAACCAGTTGACCCAAAGAAGACATTTTTGCAGTCTGAATCAGTTGAGCTTGGGTATTTTTTAGCTCTTGCAGACTTTGTTGTAAATCCTGAGCTTGTTCTCTAGCGCTAGCTTCTGATTGTCGCAAGCGCTGGTTTTCTTTTAACTGTTGCACGTCGCGCAGCGTTTTGTGGATGGTAATTTCTAAATCCAGAAAATCTATCGGTTTAGTCAGAAAGTCAAAGGCACCTAAGTTCATTGCATTTCTTATATTTTTCATGTCGCCATAGGCTGATATAACTATTGTTTTCAGGGGTAGGTCTATTTGATTAAGTTTAGAGAGTAAAGTCAGACCATCCATTTCAGGCATATTAAGATCCGTCACTACCATATCTAGATCCGGGTGTTCTTTCAATTTTTCCAGGGCTTCTACGCCATTATGGGCAAAAAACAACTGCCATCCTGCCGTGCGGATATTTTTTTTAAATTTTTGGCAAATCAGACATTCTAAATCAAGCTCGTCATCCACAAATAGTATTTTAATTGGCATATTTATATCCTATAAATTTTGTGTAGGCAAGTTGTTTGATTTTTATTCCTAAGCTAATTGTGGCTCCTCCATATTGTGAAGATTTTTTCTTTTAATTCGTCAAAGTTAACGGGCTTAGTAATATAGTCATCAGCTCCATATTCCATAGCGGTTTGGTAATTTATCTCATCTCCATAAGCGGTAATCATAAAAACTTTTAGATCGGGAAATTTTTCTTTGATAAGCTTCAGCAGTTCTAGCCCATTCATACCAGGCATATTAATATCGGATAAAATCAAGACAATAGACGCTTTTTCCTGGCTTTCTAAGTAGTTTAAAGCTGCCTCTGCCGACAGGGCAAAATAAAAGTGAAGTTGCCCTGCTTTGATTTCTTTTCTAAATTTTTGTTTGAACAATGACTGAATATCTTCTTCGTCGTCTACAACCATTACTTTCATTTTTTTTAGTCCTTAACTTCGACTATTTTTTTTTGCAATGTAATTATAAATTCTGTGTAATTTCCTACTTCTGTTTCTACTTTTAGTTCTCCGCGATGCTGCTGGACGATAATATCGTGACTCATAGATAGACCTAGACCAGTCCCTTCCCCAGCAGGCTTTGTAGTAAAAAAGGGATTGAAAATTTTATCGAGTACATCGGGCGTCATACCCGGCCCGTTATCGCGAATGCGAATTTCAACCGCCGAACCCAGATTTCGAGTTCTGACATCAAGCTGGGGTGAAAATTCTTCTCCCATTTCTTGTTTCTTTTTATGGGCTGCATAGCAAGCATTGTTAATAATGTTAAGAAAAACCCTGGAAATGTCTTGTGGCACGACTTCTACTTTGCCAATATCATTATCGTAGCCGCTTTTTATGATAATGTTAAAAGAAGCCTCCTTGGCTCGCATCCCGTGATAGGCTAGATTGACATATTCTTCTAATAAAGTATTTATATCTGTGGCTTCCCAATGACCACTTTGTCCGCGAGAATGCAAAAGCATATTGCCGACGATTCTGTCGGCTCTTTGACCGTGTTGATTGATTTTTTGGAGATTGGCTTTTAGATCGGTTAATAGCTCAGCAATATACTCACTTGTTTCTGGTTCTAACCGTTCAGTTTGATTTTCAATTTCTTGTAAAAGTTCTTCGGTTAATTCAGCAGAAACTTCTGAAAAATTGTTTACAAAGTTTAAGGGGTTCCTGATTTCGTGGGCAATCCCTGCTGTTAAACTGCCCAGAGAAGCGAGTTTTTCTTGCACGATAATCTGATTTTGCATGGCTCTGAGATTTTCTTCGATCCGCTGGCGCTCTTCAATTTCATTCTGCAATTGCTCCACAGTATGGGTGAGTTCAGATGTACGCTCCTCGACTTTGATTTCTAGTTCCTCATTAGCTTTTTGCAGGGCTTCCTGGGCTTGCTTGCGATCGGTGATATCGCGGACGATCGCCACATATTGTTGCAGATCCTGATTGGAAAGGGAAGCGTCTTGAGAGAATCGATCGGAGATGGCAACTTCTAGAATGCGCGAACTACCATCGGAGAAGTTGAAAGTCTGTTCACTGCGACTGAGCCACTGCTCTGGCTGATCCCCTAATCGTGGCAATAATTTGTTCAGGTAAGACCCAATTAGCCCAGTAGAATCTATGCCGAAGACGCTTTCAGCAGCGGGATTTGTCTGACGAATGACACCATTTTCATCCAGCACTACAATACCATCTAGGGCAATGGTAAAGAGCTGTTCTGCTCCCTCTCGTGCCTCTTCCATTGAGACGACCTGGGGTAAGCTCGTCCAACAGGCAACTGCCACCCCAATAAAAGCAACTGTCACCAATAGCACTACGAATAAATTCAAGCCAACAGTAGAGTTAGCATATAATTTGAAGCCAAAAATCCAGCCGACAGCGACGGCGCTCACAATCAGCAAGATCAAAATTACAACCTGAAACGCCACAAAATCTGGCATTTTGCTCTTGCTTCTGTTGCGGTAAAGCCGAATCCACCACGAGGGATGGAAGGGGGCAAAAGCAATGCGACTTATCCCTGCATCCACTGCTAAAACGGCAAGGGGAAAAAACAACCCAATGATAAAGTCTTGCCAGCCCCAAGCTAAGCCTCCCACGACTAGAACCACCGCATCTACTACGAAAAAGCCCAGCGACCACCCAGGCCACCGAACTTCTGGCTGATCCCGCCGCAGCCACAGTGAGAGATGGAACATCATTAGGCAGACAACTAAGCCAACATTAGTAATCGCCACAAGCCGAGGTACATTTCCCCAAGCTAGACAGATTAAACTCAGAACCAGAACAAAGACAAGGCCAAATCCAAATACACCCCGTCGGGATACAACTGCGAATGTTGGCGAAATATGCCCATCTACCGCAAGTTGGTACAGCATCCGGGGGCAGTTGGAAACAATTGTCGCGCAACTCAGAAGACAGCTTGCGACGACCAGAAAGGTGACGAGGGTGGGAACCCAGGGCCCCCATAATACCTGACAGGCAGCTAATACATTCAAGAATACGTCATCTTTCAGATCGGGAGCGGTAGCCAAGCGCATCAGTACCCAAGCACCTCCCAAAATAACAGGCAGCATCGCCAGTGCGGAAATTTTGAGAAACTGCAGCGTTTTAGTAGGGTTGCGGCTATCCGCTACGAAACTGGCAGCGGAGTCACAGCAGTAGAAAATGTAGGTAGCAAAGTAAAACCATTTAGCCCAGTCAATAAAGGTGAATTCCGGCCAAATGGTGGGGAAAAAGCCGGGACTGTTTGACGAAAAAGCTAACCACAATAGACCGTGAATCGAAAAAACGGATAGTACGCCGACTGTCGGTAACACGAAAAAGGCGAGCAGAATACTTAAGGCGCGAGTGCCACTGAAGGTCAAAATGAAGGGTAGGAGCGTGAAGGTAATATTTAGTAAAGTTTCAGGACACCTAAAACCTAAACTATTGAGGTTGACTTTGATGAGCTGTGTCAGTACGATCGCAGAAATTGGCAGTGTTGATACCCAGCTTAAAAAGTAGCCGATCGCTGCATAACTTCCCAGACCTGGATAATTTTTCAGTAGCCGCGCGGTATAGTTGGGCGTTCCCCCAGCCATGTCTGGGAAATACTCGCCGATGCGTTTTACCTGTAGGTTCAGCATCATACCCATGATGATACCGGGCAACCAGATAAAGATGGCGCTAGGCCCAATCGCTGCTTGGATCGCTGTGGCGATGGTAAACCAATTGGCGTGACCAGTGAGGCCAAAGCCCGATGTTTCGACGGCACTCAGGCTTCGGGGCAGTCGCATGAGCGATCGTCTATTGAGATTGTCTGTTGGGTAAGGCTGAGTTGGTTCTGAGTGGTAGCCGTTTTCCGGCTGGTGTCGGATGTCTGTCGCCATCAGTTTTACATATTATTTTGGGAATTTTGCTGTCGCGACCCTGATGTTCAGCTTTATAGCTTTTAACTTTTTCCGTTAAGCATTTTTGCTAGTCTTAAATTTTGGGAAAGCTGCCTTTCCCAGTCAACCATGAAAATCTATCTCAATCCGTCTTCAATATTACCAGGACTTACGCAACTGCCACATATCTGTGTACCAGCACCCTAAAATTAGACAATAAACATCAGCACATCGGGAATTTTTAGTTGCTCACTTCAATAAACATCAGAAAATCGGGAATTTTTAGTTGCTCACTTCAATGATTTGATAGAATCCCGTGTTTAATTTGATATATTATTTGACCTGTTTTATCCGCTCAACTTTTGAGCGCCTACCCCACACAAGTTCATGGCAAGCAATATGATTTGTTTGAATTATAGCTTGAAGGGACTGGCAAGATTCTCTCCCGGTTAATTGCTTGAGTTCCCTAAGAAATTGCTCAATTTTCTAACGAATAGCACACACATGAGTGTACGTCATTCGTGCGATTATTGAGTTTGGTCTTTAGTCGCGACTGTCAACTTGCGATCGATCCGGACTGGTTCAAGTGATGGGTGAGGGTGCGCCCTCACCATGTGCGAGTGGGGTAAGTCCTGTAGTTATTAGTAGGGCGCGCCTCGGCACAGTTTACTACAGATAAAAATACAAGGAATGCAGTATAACTCCTGTTGTCTTTTCTTCCCTCTTCCTTCTGACTTAATAACTAAGGCAAAAAATGGTTGACTGCGCTATTTGTAGAGTCTCTGGGGGGCGAGGCGCACTCTACAGATAAAGTTTGGGCGTCCAGGATTGTTCCCTCTTCCTTCTTTCTTCTTCCTTCTCAATAAAAAACCCCGGTTTCTTGAAGAAACCGGGATTTTTCCTACCAACTAAGAGAGGAGTCAAAACTTCACAGGTAGCGGTTGCCGGAATTCTGCATTTCTCGCACAACCCTCTAAACCAAACTACGGGCAAATTATAGTTGCAACTTTTTTAAAGCTGTCTCATTTCCTCTTCAAGCACCCGAACCAAATCTTGATTGCCACTGGATCTCGCTACCTCTATGCGGTGCATCAGTTGCTTGTGAATGTTAGCGCGGTGGGTTTCTGCTACTTTTTTTACGTTTTGACGATTTGTGTTCATGGTGGACGTTCCTTATATAAAATTTGGTGTACCTGCTACTTCTCTAATATAGCGCTAAATTCCAAAAAGTATCTAAATTTACAAAAAATTTACAGTTGTTGACCGATCGACCAAACTCCTGTATAAGATTGGTCATAAGTCAATAGCGATATCTTGACAATCAGAAGTCAGTAGTCATTAGGCCGATGCCCGATGCCCGATGCCCGATGCCCAACATTTACATTTAGTCAAGCGGTGCGCGGTACGCACCCTACATTTACTCAAAACTCAAAACTTGCAGCAGCGCCTCTACCAACTGCTGAAGGTGTGCGAGCTCGTGAGTTGCCATCAGCGAAATCCGAATTCGACTCACACTTACAGTCGGAGGCCGAATGGCGGGAGCAAAAATACCCATCTCCTTGAGTTTGCTGCCGACTGTTAAAGCGGAGGCTGCATCTTTTAACGGAAGACTGAAAATTGGGGAGAGGCAATTGCTAATTGGTAATTGGTGATTGGTAATGGCGCAATATTTGAAAGTTTTGATATTTTGTCGCAACCGAACTCGGCGTTCTGGTTCTTGCTGTACAATTCTCACAGCTTCCAAAGCAGCCGCCGCGTCAGCAGGCGTCAATGCTGTAGTATAAATCCAACTCGGAGCTCGATTACGCAGAAAATCAATTAAAGCAGCAGAGCCCGCAACGTAACCACCTAAACTTCCCAAAGCTTTGCTGAGTGTCCCCACTTGAATCAGCGGTGTTCCCGTACACCCGAAATGTTCTGCACAACCGGCACCGCTAGCACCGAAAACTCCTGTAGCGTGAGCTTCATCTACTAATACCATGCAGTTAAAGGTTTCGGCCACAGCCAACAACTGCGGCAGCGGACACAAGTCCCCATCCATGCTAAAGACGCTATCGGTAATAATTAAACACTTGCGGTATCTCGCGCGATTTTGCTCTAGCTTGGCCGTTAAATCCTCAAGATTGCAGTGACTGTACTCTAGGGCAGTTGCACCGCTGAGTGTGGCTCCGTTTTTCAGGCTCGAATGGTTGTACTTGTCAGATAATATCAAATCGCGCTTGCCGACAACGGATGCGATCGCCCCTAGATTCGCCAAATATCCCGAACTGAATACTAAAGCATCTTCAGTTTGTTTTAACTTAGCAATAGCTTGTTCTAGCTGTCGGTGCAAATCGCGGTGTCCGCTGACCAACCTCGAACCCGTCGCACCCGTACCAAATTCCTTAGTTGCAGCCATAGCAGCTTGGATTAACCTGTCATCGCCGGCAAGTCCCAGATAATCGTTGCTGGCAAAGTTAATCAGCCTGTGGCCTGCTAACTTTACCACAGGCCCAGGGGAACTTTCGATCGATTGTGGCGATCGATACCAATCGGCACGGCGAATAGTGTCGAGAGACTTCTCTATCCAAGCGTAAGGGTCTGCGTTCATATTGGAAAGCGATCGGGTAATAAGTTATATTGTCTTATAATCAGTCCCTGCCTATCACAGAAGCATATGCCACTCACTAAAAAATACAGATTAGTCACCCGCAGCGATTTTGACGGTCTTGTCTGTGCCGTTTTGCTCAAAGAACTCGATATGATCGACGAGATTAAATTCGTGCATCCTAAAGATATGCAGGATGGGAAAATCGAAATAACAAATAACGATATTAGCACCAATTTACCCTATGTGGAGGGAGTTCATCTAGCTTTCGATCACCATTTCAGCGAAACTCTTAGACACGAGAAAATCAAAATTAACCACATCATCGATCCCTATGCAGCTTCGGCGGCTAGGGTACTGTACAAATATTATGGAGGTCAAGCAAAGTTTCCTGATATTTCTGAGGCGATGATGCTGGCCGTTGACAAATCAGATTCCGCTCAATTTGCGAAAGAAGAGGTTCTGCAGCCGCAAGAATGGGTGCTGTTAAACTTCATAATGGACGCCCGAACGGGGTTGGGAAGGTTTAAAGAATTTACCGTTTCCAATTATCAGTTAATGATGCAGTTAATCGATTACTGCAAATATCATACCATCGAGGAAATCTTGCAGCTTCCTGATGTAAAAGAAAGAGTAGACCTCTACTTCGAGCAAGAAGAAAAATTTAAAGAGCAAATACAGCGATGCGCCAAAGTTTATAATAATTTAGTTGTTTTGGATTTGCGTAACGAAGAGGTGATATATGCAGGGAATCGTTTTGTAATATACGCTTTGTTCCCCGATTGCAATATATCGATTCACGTACTTTGGGGACTGAAACAACAAAATACTGTTTTCGCAGTTGGCAAGTCAATCTTTAACAAAACTTCAAAAACTAATATTGGGGAGTTAATGTTAAGATATGGCGGCGGTGGGCACCAGAATGCCGGAACTTGTCAGATTGAGAACGATAAAGCTAGTCAAGTTTTGAAAGAGTTAATTGCCCAGATAGAGCAAAATGGTTAAATTGGCTTTATCTTTTTTGCAGTCAGGACTTGAGTCTTTGATTATTTATTTTAATTTTCAGCACTAAAGTCCTTACTACAAACGGGGATTTTTAGGACTGAAGTCCTTACTGCAAACGGGAGTTTAGTCCTCAAGGTTTTGATCTGGCGGGTTCTGAACATTGAGATTTTCTGAACAGTTGCCTTTGACTGGTGGCAAATGGTCTACCAAACCCATATCAAAAGCGATATCGGGCAACTCATCAGCGTTATATTTTCCTGGCTCAAACAATCGCCCGGAAGTAAAACAAGGCTGTTTCAATCGTACCACTTCCCCCGCTGAAAACATTCCCCTAAACATTTTGCGTTCGAGTCCCATAATTTCCGATCCTAAAACAACTTTCGCATTAATCTTAACAATTTTTGAGCGGCAGCTTCCCAATTAAATAAATCCGCCGTCTCTCTAGCTTTTTGACCTACCCGAAAACGCATCGGGTCTTCAACAATTTTTCGTAACTGTTCGCGAACAGACTGAATATTTGGCTCGGCCCAATGAGGAGAATTTCTGATTTTTAGATACTGAGTATCGTAACACTTTCCGACCGGAATTAGATCGTAAGCAATGGGATAGCAGTTATCCGCATTGGCGTACTCAGTCGGGCCGCCGTACATAGTCATAGCAACGGGCAAACCTGCTGCAAAGGCATCCAAAATTTTAATCGCAAAACCCTCCCCGCGAAACGGAGCTAAAAAAGCATCTGCTGACAAGTATAAATCAGCTAGTTCTGCTTTATTATAAAATTTAGGGATTATCAGAATTTTTGCCTTTAACTTGCCGAGCTGCTTTTCGATATTGGCGAGATGTTCCACTATAACATCTGGATTTTTACCTCCATCTTTGATTATTAACTCTACGTTAGAATCATCTTTAAACTCTTCCCAAAAAGCTTGAATGACCAGATCCGTGCCAAATCTATAGAAATCAAAAGAATTGGTCATGTGCAGAATATGTTTTACATCTTTTGGTTTTTTTGGGGATCGGGGCAAATAGAGTTGCGAGATTAAAGGATTGAAACCTAGAGGCATGACGGATACGTTAGCCGCAGGACATCCAGCTTGTATTAAAACGTTTTTAGAATATTCGCTGACGGCTAGTTTGTGAGATGCAGTGTTAACAGCATCGTAAATCCAGTAATCATAATCCTCATGGTTTTTGGCGAATTCGTAATTGATCGCAAAAAGTTCTAAGTTGAGATGTCCGTTGAGTTCTTTTAAAAAATAAGGTTTCCAATAATGAGACCATTTGATATGAAATAAATCTGAGGGTGCGGTGTTCATCCACTTTTCTAGCAGGTGGTTTTCTTCTGCTGTGGAATGGCGACTGAGATGAGAGGCTATTGTTGATGGTTCGACCGAAATAGGAATTCCCATTTGGTGTAAAGTTTTCGCCAGGGATAGCGTAATATCAGCGAAGGAGTTAAAGTGTTGAAAACCAACGTTAAAGTGAACCATATTTATTGGTTATTAGTGCAGGGTAATCGCATCTGATTTGGTATAAATTGTACTTGACAAATGACAGAAAATGCACAGGCCAGATGTATGGCTGCGGTGGAGACGGGATCGGCGACCAACAAGCAGTTAAACTGGGAATGGACTCCCGGCAGGTATCCCTCACTCAGGCAGATGGAAAAAGGCTGTCGTCAAATCTAGCGCCAACGGAACATTGTGGAACGTGCTATCAAGCGACTCAAGCAATGGAGTCGGAGCGCTATTCGATATGAGAAGCTGCCTGCCAATTATACAGCCACGATCGCGATCGCCTGCATTCTGTTGTGGTTATAGTTGGAATACACGCCCTAGGCAAGAACACCTGATGGAGATAAATCAACTAGGTGGAACCGCTGATGAGTGCTTAGCTCGCTATCAGCATCGCACTCAATTTTCATTCCTTAGTTTACGAGCTGCGCTTGAAAGATGCTGTCAAATGTTTAAAAATTTTCCCTCACCATTATACCTTAATTAAGATGCGATTCCCCTGTAATATCTCTGAGTATTTTTTTTATTCTTTATCTTCTGGGAGTCTTCAAATTGGCAAAATTTTCTAAAAAACTGACCTTTAATATATTCACCGAAGGCCATGAATCTGTTTGTTTTGGTTGGTGATTTAAAGTTTGAGTAAAACCTTTTGCCATTGATAGCATCCATCAACTACAATAACTACATAGAAATTTATTCGGATTTAACTGTAGCATATTTTGGGTTCAAATTAAGATGCGTTTACCCTGGAGCGTAAAGCCAGGATTAGGCAGCAGTTAAATCTGTCTGCCTATCCTACTTGAGTTTGGTGACATTTTCGTAAGTTGTCACCAATGGGAAGACCCTGGTAATGAAGATTTGGAGGCAGAGCCTCCAAATTGTTTTCTCCTTTTAATCGAGGATGTGCCTCCTCCAAAAGTCTGCCCAGGCAGAGCCTGGGGACGATTGAAATAGTCATTGGTCAGGCGTTAATTGCTACTAACTAATCACTAATAACTAATTAGCTCTTTTTTACAGCTTCTGGAACACTGCGAACATCGGCAGATACATCGACAGCAAAATCGAACCTACGATACCACCGACGACAACAATCATCAGAGGTTCTAGCATACTGGTAAGTCCTTTTACTGCTTCTTCCACTTCCGTTTCGTAGAAAGCGCCAACTTTCATCAGCATCTTGTCAAGTTCCCCTGTCTCCTCCCCAATTGCCATCATTTGAATGGCCAAAGACGGAAAAACAGCTTGTTCTTGCAAAGCAATACTGATCATGCCACCGCTTTGAATTTCCTGTCTCGCATATTCGATCGCATTAGATATCGCCTGATTCCCCGCCACATCTCGCACAATTTCCAAAGAATTGAGAATCGGCACGCCCGATCGCGTCAGCGACCCAAATATCACGCAAAAGCGAGCCACCGCAGATTTTTCGATCAAATCTCCAAAAATCGGCAACTTCATCGCAATTCTATCAATTTGTAGGCGACCTATGGGAGTTTTGTAGTACATATCGAAGGCAATTTTGAGCGCTATAATCACCCCAATAACTGTCACCTGTTGAATTGGAGGCCAAGCCGTACAAAATGCACTAATTGCCAACATAAACAACGTAAATGCTGGCAAATCTGCACCAATATCCTTAAAAATTTTGGCGAAAGTTGGCAGCAAGAATATAGTCATTGCGAAAAAAATCACGATCGCGATAGAAAACACCGTCTTCGGATAAGACATCGCCGAATTAATTTCAGCCTCCGTCTTGTGATTTTTTTCCATCATCACCGCCAGACGATCTAGGGTTTCATCCAGCACCCCCCCGACTTCTCCCGCCGCCACCATACTAATAAACAGTTGGTCAAAAACATCAGGAAACTTAGCCATCGCCTCTGCCAAGTTTATCCCCTCCTGCACGTCAGCATTCATGCTCCTGAGCGCTCGCTTCAGCTTAGCATTAGAACACTGCTCGTGCAGCACAGAAAGGCATCGAACGATCGCCACCCCTGCATTAAACATAGCCGCAAACTGACGAGCAAAAATAGCCATATCCTTAACAGTAAGGCTGGTAAGGTTATATTCAATTTGCTCCTGAATCTTACTGAAATCAAAGCCACCTTTCGGTTTTTCGCGGATAACGTTGGTAGCCACAGCTCACCTCTGAAAATTTATTAAAACTTAGTTGTCAGTTGTCAGGTGTCAGTTGTCAGTTGTTAGTTGTTAGTTGTTACCCATAATTAATAACAACGGCTAACGGCCAACTGACTAATGACCAATGACTAATAACTAATGACTAATGACTGCCGACTGAATTAATGAGCCCCTACCTTTTTGCCATCACCAACAGGTGCCGGGCCGATCAAGCGTTCGAGTTCGTCAGCCTTAGAAGCCTTGGCCATTGCCGATTCCCAAGTGACTTTACCGCTCTTGTAAAGTTCAGCGAGGGCCATTTCCATCGTCCTCATCCCCAATTTTGCCCCCATTTGGATTTGAGAGTAAATCATCGGAGTTTTGCCCTCCCGGATCAAGTTAGCCATAGCTGGAGTATTTACCATGATTTCCATAGCGCAGCAGCGGCCGCCCCCAACTTTTATGACCAAATTTTGGCTGCAAATTCCCACCAAAGAGTTAGACACCTGGGCGCGAACTTGGGGTTGTTGAATGGGCGGGAACACGTCCAAAATCCGATCGATCGTTGCAGCAGCCGAATTAGTGTGCAGCGTTCCCATCACCATGTGACCCGTTTCTGCCGCCGAAATTGCCAGACCGATCGTTTCCAAGTCCCGCATTTCCCCCACGAGAATTACATCCGGATCTTCGCGCAAAGCAGCTTTCAGCGCATTAGCAAAGCTCTTTGTATCTTCGCCCTTTTGGCGCTGGTGAAACAAACTCTTGATATTAGGAAACACATATTCGATCGGATCTTCAACTGTTAGAATGTGTTCCGCCCGCGTCCGGTTGACGAGATCCAACAACGCCGCCATCGTAGTAGTTTTCCCGGAACCCGTTTGTCCCGTCACCAACAGCATACCCCTGGGTCTTTCCGTCAGATCCCGCAAAATCTGCGGCACGCCTAAAGCATCGGCGTTAGGAATCTTAGAAGCCAGAGCCCGCATACAAGCAGCCCAAGCACCCCGCTCCCGGTAGACATTGACGCGGAACCGAGCCAATCCCCGAACGCCGTAAGCGCAGTCGAGTTCCCACTCCATTTCCAACTGCTTGCGCTGCATATTGTTGAGCATTTGGAAAATTAGGATCTGCACTTCCTCAGCAGACAGAATGTCGCCGTATTGCGTCTGAGGAGTTAGTTTCCCGCTGACTCGGAAGAATATAGGCGCGCCCGCTTGGATATGTATGTCCGAACCCCCTTGCTCTACCAGGGACTCCAGTACGTCTTCAATCATCAGACCCATAGATACCTCTCCTCGATCGAATTGATAGTTATTGACCAATCTAGCTCAGTTAACAGTCAACAGTTAACTGTTGAATCAATCCAAAAAGCGTGGCGTCAAGCAGTACGGACAATCCAGCATCTCCGGCTTCAATTGCGCCTGACAAGTTTTGCAGGTAAGTCCCTGCTTGCTTTTTGCTTTCATTTCAGCCTCCAGGCCAGAGTCTGTAAACGTCACACGCTCGACTTCTTCAAAAGTAGTCGCGCCTTCCCGCACCAACTGCAAGCTGTAAGCCAGTAGCGTTTTCATCCCTTCTTCCACTGCTGCTTCCTTAATTTGCTCTGTGGGAGCTCCTTGAGTGATCAGAGTTTGAAGCCGCTCAGTATTTTTCAGGAACTCGTAAACCCCTACCCGTCCTTTGTAGCCTATGCCGCCGCACTTCCGACAAAGTTGCTCGCGTTCTGCCAGTTCCTTCCTTTCCTCCACCGGTATGGTGTTGGCTTTGTAAACAGTTAGATCAATTTCTTGAGAAGGCGACAGACCGTACTTGCCGAGTTCTGCGGCAGTAGGCTGGTAAGGAATGCAGCATTTGTCGCAAACGCGCCGCATCAGACGCTGAGCCAACACGCCCAACAGAGCGGCCGAAACCATGAACGGTTCTACGCCCATTTCTGCCAAACGCGCGATCGACCCGGCCGCGTCGTTCGTGTGCAGCGTCGTCAGCACCAAGTGTCCGGTCAAAGCAGCTTCCAGAGCCGTTTTTGCCGTTTCCTTGTCCCGCGTTTCCCCCACCAGCATCACGTCAGGGTCTTGCCGCAAAAAGGCCCGCAGAATGTTGGAAAAAGTCAAGTCTTTTTCCCGAATTACTTGACATTGGGTAATTCCTGGCAAAGCATATTCGATCGGGTCTTCCGCCGTACTGATATTAACCCCCGGATCGTTCCGTTCCGACAGAATCGAGTAGAGAGTAGTTGATTTGCCCGAACCCGTCGGCCCCGTCACCAAAATCAGTCCGAACGGACGGCTAGCACTTTCTCGCACTAAAGCCAGAGTTTCTTCGTCGGAGATTAACAAACCCAAACCCAACTGAGTGCTGGAACTGTCCAAAATCCGCAGCACGATTTTTTCGCCGTACCGGGAAGGCAAGCAGTTCACCCGGAAATCCACCGTGCGTCCCTCAAACACCCGGCGGATGCGGCCGTCTTGAGCTTGTCGGCGTTCGGCAATATCCAGGTTGGCAATAATCTTGAAACGAGCGGTAATCGATGCGACTACCTGCTTGGGAAACCGGAAATACTCTTGCAGTACCCCGTCTTTCCGCATCCGAATCCGCATGAACTCTTCTTGAGGTTCTACGTGGATGTCAGACACCTTTTCCGACAAAGCTTTAGCCAAAATGATATTGACGGCCTTAATTACCGGAGCCGCCTCAGCATCGTCCAAAGTGTTAGCGAGGTCTTCTTGGTCGGCAGTCTCCTCTTCTAGGGAGAGTTCGCCAAAATCTCCCTCCCCTAAATCCATCTTTCTCTGCTTTTCGGCTGCTGCTATTTTGGCTGCTACCTTAACTTGCTCGTCTTGATAGGCCGAAGTTATGTCCTGATAGTCGTCTGGCGTAATCACCCGTCGCTGCAAAGCCAAGCCGTGAGGCTGTAAAATCCGCCGCAAATCTTCTATGGCGTTGAGGTTGTCGGGATCTACCATTGCCACTAAAACCGCCGCCGGCTCAGTTTCAGTCTTCGCTACGGGTAAAAACCGACCTTGGTGACAAATGTCGATCGAAATCTTCAACGCCTCGAGCATAACTCCGAGTTGCTCGTTAGACATTTCGCTCATCTCCGGGTCAAATGCTTCAACGCCGTAGACTATCTTCCGTTCAAACATCTGCTGCTTCTTGTAAAGTCGCAGCAATTCTGGAGGCAACGGCTGCCCGGTAAGTGCTTCTAATACCTCAGTCAACCGCTTACCCGACTTCTGGCTTTCAATTTGAGCTTGCTTCACTTGCTCGCCGTTGACGTAACCCGACAGAATCATCTTGGTGAGAGCCGGAGGAAATTGGCTCACAGAAACTATGGATGTGGAGGAGCGAAGCGGGGATGTGCTAGTCATAAAAAACACTCAATAGGTGGGAAACTCAGTCACACAGAGTGCTGAGAGGAAAACCAAGGCGGGGTTTTAACCCCCGTATTCTTTGCTTATGGATCAGCTATAGGGGTTCTCAAGCGTTGTGAGGTATGGGGGCTTTGTCCTATGCCTATGCCCACGGAGGCCACGGAGGCCACGGAGGCCACGGAGGCCACGGAGCCCTATGAGCACCTCATGTTACTGAGAAAGGCTATATGATTTTCTTGCTCAATCCCTATCTCTACAGTGTAAGCTCGCACTCCCCTCTAAGCTTCGTCCACAAATTGACGAGATGTTGGAGGGATTTGCGGGTGCTTGCAATCAAATCTTGTTCGTTGAGTGCTAAGTTGCTTACTTACCTGATTAACTTGCGGGATACTCTCGTTATAGCGTCAGGGCACATCACTTGGAGGTTCCCCGTACCGGGAGAGAAAAGCGGGGCGGGGTGTGTCCCCCTCCCAGGCTAATTCTATTTTCCCAAATTGTTTGCTCGAATTACAGCGCCCGTGGTGGCGCGGTTAGCTGTACTAAATTAAAGATGAGCTCTGTTCTGTGATGATAGCTTTTACGAAAGCCTCGATCGCCCTTTTGAAATATATTTTGATTAATTATCTGCGATCGGTCACTGCCCGATCGTCGGCTGCATGAGCCCCCTGGGCCAATTTTGAGCAACTCTAGTTTTGGGTCAGTAAATATTACTTTGATTCTATCATGGTGTCCGAACCTTTGTGAGGTAAGCTTGACGGTTCAAAAATCTTGGCAAGAGGCAAATTAGATATCAATCGTATTTACAGATGAACACCTCCGCCAGACCAGCTAAAGTCTATCATTTGACTGGCCAAAATTCGATACTTCAAGCGACTTCGGCGGTATCCACTCAGAAAAACCACACCCCCAATTCGCATCAAGATTAACAACCTAGTATCTGAGTTACACAAGCACACAGCTAACTACTTAGTCACTCCATACAAATTGCTCTTTCTCCTGACTTGGGAAACTCAGCAAATGGTAACAAATGCCAGCGTCAGCTTGTGACTAACACAGTCTGACCGACGATAACTTTAAGTTTCTCTCGTTTTAAGTAAACATTGAAACATCAAGCCTCCTAAGTGGGAATATTGTAGTAGACTTAACAGGCAAATATACTTATAAAAATTGTTGTAAAGGCGATCGCGTTAATTAAAAATCAGGAACCAACAAACGTTGGGTTTGCCCCATTAATGCCATAATATTATACCTAAATATTTAAACGGGGCTTTGAATATTTTATGGAAAGCTTTGAGCAATGTCTCCAGGTCGGGCGAGACTTCCTCTTTTCACATTGTGCCATACACTCTAAATTAGAGTCCTCTAGATTTACCGGGTTAACTGTATCTGCTAGAATTGATAGGGTTCTGTCGCGCAGCTTTTGTCAGGAACCTCAGCTATCAGGCATGAGGCTTGAAAGAGAAATCTCGAAAGCCGTTCTGACCAGATTAAGGCTTAATTGCCTACGTTTTGAGAGTCACGACACCCTGGAATGCGTAGCTAGTTCCTTGCTCTGTCGCTGAAGGTTAAACAGTTCTAAGGTCACGCTTTACAGTGCTTTGGGCCTAACAAGCTCTCAAAACATTGTCGAAGCTAACATTACCCCGCAAGGGAGGCTCGAAAAGAGCAAAACACTATGCGTACAGGGCTGGGAAGTTTGAGGCGGTAATTGTCCCGTTGAAAGTGCAACACAAAAGCACACCGAGCCAACCAGTCCCAAGGCGGTAGTAAATCAAAAATGTAAAGCCGTCCTTTTAGGACGGGGTTTCTACCCATTTTTCTGATGATTGACGAGGAAAAACAGCAAGATCAAGATCCTAACTCAACTGGGGAAACCACCCCAGAGGGTTCGCCAATGGCAAGCGAAAATCCGGCGGCATCAGGAAACTCGAACGAATCGGCGGATTGGGAGCTCGAACTTGCTCGAGCTTATCAAAGTGCTCAGGGCGATCGCACCCCAGCAAACGCATCGGGGCCTACCGTCACCGGCAGTTCAACCAACAGTCCGACTGCAGACGCGGCGGAGCCTTGGAAGAAGGAACTGGCCCAGGCCAACGATGAAAAAGAGGCTTTAAAAACTCAGTTGCAAGCCACATCCGCTCAACTAGAAGAACTGAAAAATCAAAATCTCCGCCTAGCAGCAGATTTTGAGAACTTCCGCAGGCGTACCCAAAAGGAAAAAGAAGAGCTAGATTTACAGGCAAGGTGTCTCACGATTAAACCCCTGTTGCCGGTAATTGACAATTTCGAGCGCGCTCGATCGCACATCAAGCCGCAAACCGATGGCGAAATGAACATTCACAAAAGCTACCAAAGCGTTTACAAGCAAATGGTAGACGGCCTCAAGCAAATCGGGGTTTCTCCGATGCGCCCCGAAGGCGAACAGTTTGACCCCAACCTCCACGAAGCTCTGCTGAGCGAGCCAAGTGACGAACACGAGGAAGGAACAATTATCCAAGAACTAGAACGCGGCTACATTCTGGGCGATCGCGTATTGCGGCACGCCAAAGTGAAAGTTGCAGCGGCTGGGCTATCTGTGGTAGCCTCAGATGAAAATCCCGATAGTTCGGAAGGTTAATCGGGATACAAGCTACTGCATTCCTCAAAGTCACTTACCCCCGAATAGAATTCGGGGGTTCCAAGGTGGCAGACTCACCAACTTCTTACATTAAAGATGACTAAAAGCAGGTCAGCGCTTTATCCAAAAATTCTGAAAAATGTTTTTACCCGTCTTTGATATTGCCTGATTGACATCAAGTTTATTTCCTACAAATCAGGTCGGGTGATGCTTGTTTGAACAAGCTGAGTCGTTTTTCTTCCCCCAACCTGTAGTTGGAGGTTTCCAAACATCCCACAAAGTTTTATGAGGCGCTATGGGAAAAATTATTGGAATTGACTTAGGCACAACTAACAGTTGCGTAGCTGTGTTAGAGGGCGGTAAACCCGTCGTGATCGCCAATTCCGAGGGCGGCCGCACAACTCCGAGTATAGTAGGATTCGGCAAGGCGGGCGATCGCTTAGTAGGTCAACTAGCCAAGCGGCAAGCTGTAACTAATGCTGTAAATACTGTCTACAGTATAAAACGATTTATCGGACGGCGGTGGGACGACACGGAAGAAGAACGAGCGCGGACTCCCTATACCTGCATAAAAGGCAAAGACGATACCGTTAACGTCCAAATTCGGAACAAGGTTCACACTCCCCAAGAAATCTCGGCAATGGTACTCCAAAAGCTCAAGCAAGATGCTGAAGCTTATTTGGGACAAACTGTTACCCAAGCCGTGATTACAGTGCCAGCGTACTTCACAGACGCCCAACGGCAAGCTACTAAAGACGCCGGTACGATCGCCGGCCTAGAAGTCCTGCGGATCGTCAACGAACCGACAGCGGCAGCCCTTTCCTACGGGCTGGACAAGCAAAATATAGAACAGAAAATCTTGGTCTTTGACCTAGGCGGCGGTACTTTCGACGTTTCGATCCTGCAACTGGGAGACGGAATTTTTGAAGTCAACGCTACCTCCGGTAACAACCATCTCGGAGGAGATGACTTTGACGACTGCATAGTGCAGTGGCTGGTAGAAGCTTTCCGCACTCAAGAAGGCAGTGACCTCTCACAAGACAAAATGGCCTTGCAGCGCCTCCGAGAAGCTGCGGAAAAAGCGAAAATCGAACTCTCCAACCGGGAATCCACCTCAATCAATTTGCCCTTCATCTCTTCTGACGAGAAAGGGCCGAAGCATTTGGAAATGGAACTCTCCAAAGCTCAGTTTGAAAAACTGGTGGCTCATTTGGTGCAAGCGACGATCGATCCGGTGACTCAAGCCCTCAAAGACGCAAGTTTGACCCCCAAAGACATAGACAGGATTATTTTAGTGGGAGGCTCAACCCGGATTCCGGCAGTTCAAAAGGCAATTAGCAAGTATTTTGGGGGCGTTTCTCCCGATAAATCCGTCAATCCCGACGAAGCTGTAGCGGTAGGCGCGGCAATTCAAGCCGGGGTGCTGGGTGGTGAAGTCAAAGACTTGCTGCTGCTTGATGTGACGCCGCTTTCCCTGGGGCTCGAAACCTTGGGCGGGGTGTTTACCAAAGTAATAGAGCGCAATACAACTATTCCCACCAGCCGATCGCAAATGTACAGCACGGCGGCAGACGGGCAAACCTCGGTAGAAATTCACGTACTCCAAGGCGAGCGGGCATTGGTTAAAGACAATAAAAGTCTCGGCAAATTCCTGCTCAAAGGCATTCCCCCAGCTCCCCGTGGCGTACCTCAAATCGAAGTTACCTTTGAAATCGATGCCAACGGGATTCTCAAAGTGGCTGCTGAAGACAAGGGAACCGGAAAAGAACAAAGCATCCAAATTTCCAATACAGGGGGATTGAGCGAAACCGAAGTCGAGCGGATGCGACAAGAAGCCGAACTTTACGCCGACGAGGACATCAAGCGCGCTCTACTCGTCGAACTCAAAAATCAAGCTGACTCCCTCGTCTATAATTGTGGTGTAACTTTAAAAACCAACGCGCAACTGTTGAGTGACGAGCTCAAGGCCGAAGCGGAAACAGCCGCAGCAGCCTTGCGGGCAGCGATGACTAACCCCGACATCACAATCGAGGAACTCACCCCCGCAATCGAATCTTTCAAGCAACTGCTATACTCGCTGGGGACAGCAGTCTACGACCAAGCCCGCAGCGGGGTAGCCCCGTCAGGAGCTGTTGTTGAAAGCGAGATGATCTCAGAGGTAGAATCATCAGAACCAGAAGAGGTTAAAGCGGACGACGACAGCATTTTGCTGAAAGAAGAGCTGCAGGTGGCGCCCCAAGCTCCGCCGGCACCAAAGCCGGAACCAAAGCCGGCACCAAAGCCGGCACCAAAGCCGGAACCAAAGCTGGAATCCAAGCCGGAATCCAAGCCGGAGCGACAGTCAAAACGACAGTCAAATCCACAGTCAAATCCACAGTCAAGTCCACAGTCAAATCCACAGTCAAAACAAAAACAGAAGGTTCCCGAACCAGAAGTTGATGATATGAATCCTTTCCTTTAAAACAGAAAAGCTAAAAATTAAAAGTTAAAAATTAACAATGAGAATTTTTGATTTTTAATCTGTAATTTCAGGAAAGGTCGCCCGTTTTTTTTTCGTACACTTTTTGTTATTTACCTCCAGGCAAGCAGCTCTATGGCCGGTGATTACTATGAAATATTAGGCGTTTCTCGCAGCGCAGACAAAGAAGAAATTAAGCGTGCTTACCGCCGCCTAGCTCGCAAGTACCATCCAGATGTCAACAAAGAATCCGGTGCCGAGGAGCGGTTTAAAGAAATTAACCGCGCCTACGAGGTACTCTCAGAACCAGAAACCCGCGCCCGTTTCGATCGTTTCGGCGAAGCAGGCGTCAGCGGTGCAGGCGCACCTGGTTTCCAAGACTTTGGTGACAGCTTTGCCGATATTTTTGAAAGCTTCTTTCAGGGTTTTCAGGGAGGTGTCGGTCAACAACAGCAAGGTCGCAGGCGCAGCGGGCCGGTGCGCGGAGACGATTTGCGACTCGATTTGCGGCTGGATTTTCGGGAAGCAGTGTTTGGTGGGGAAAAAGAACTCCGCATCAAGCATCTAGAAACCTGCGAAACTTGCACGGGGACTGGCGCCAAACCGGGAACCAGACCCCAAACCTGCTCGACTTGTACCGGCAGCGGTCAAGTCCGACGCGCTACCCGCACTCCTTTCGGCAGCTTTACTCAAGTTTCAGTTTGCCCCACTTGCAACGGCACCGGGCAAGTGATTGAGGATAAGTGCGAAACTTGCGGCGGCCGCGGCCAGAAAGAAGTGATGAAAAAGCTGAAAATCACAATTCCGGCTGGGGTTGACAACGGTACTCGCTTGCGGGTTTCCAATGAAGGGGATGCCGGCAAACTGGGCGGGCCGCCCGGAGATCTTTACGTGTTCTTGGCGGTGAATGAAGACCCGCTATTTAAGCGCGACGGCACTAACGTTAGCTCGGAAGTTAAGATTAGTTATTTGCAAGCAATTTTGGGATGCCGGTTGGAAGTGGAAACCGTAGACGGGCCGACGGAGTTGTTGATTCCTAGCGGAACTCAGGCGAATACTGTTCTGACTCTTGAGAAAAAAGGGGTGCCTCGGTTAGGAAATCCAGTCAGTCGCGGCGATCATTTGATTACGGTGTCTATTGACATTCCGACTAAGGTGACGGCTGAGGAACGGGATTTGCTGATGCAGCTTGCTAAGCTGAAGGGCGATCGTACTGGTAAAGGCGGCTTGGAAGGATTTCTGGGCAATTTGTTTCAGAAATAAGCAATTTTTGACACCAATTGGTGTCAAATTTTCCTGTTGGAGGATTCCCAGGCAATTTGTTTTAGTATCTGTCAAAAAATTGTGTGCAATTGCTCACAAAAATCCCAGGTGGGACGCTTCCTGGGCATTGCGTTTCCGCAGCCCTCAAAAAAGTGAGCGCAATTGCGCTCACTTTTTTCAGAAAGAATAATAGTCTGTGTCCAATTGGACACAAAATTTTAGATTCTCCAGTTTCCACGCAACTTGTTTAAAAAACTACGGCTTTCAGGATTTGAGATTGCAAAAAGCATTATGAATTCAACATCGAAAATTGAAAATCCCAAATCCCCAGATGCCAAAATCGATCTGCGTGGTACTCCGTGTCCTCTGAATTTTGTCCGCACTAAACTGCGCTTGGAGCAAATGGCACCGGGTGCTGTTTTGGAGGTGTGGCTGGATGCTGGGGAGCCGATCGAACAAGTGCCCGATAGTCTCAAAATGGAAGGCTACCAGATTCTCGAAACGGAATTTGTCGCGGATCAGCCGGAGTCGGGCTATTTTTCAATGAAAGTGCAGCGCCCAGAAGACAAGGAAGCAGGATGAGCCTGAATTCACCCTCGATCGTGGGTACTGTAATTGCTGTTCAGGCTAACTTCTACCAAGTGAGGTTAGATCCCGAAGTCTCCATTGACGGGGAAAAGGCCCCCCTTGCAGATTCTCCGACTCTCCTGTGCACTCGTCGCACTAGACTGAAAAAAATTGGTCAACAGGTGATGGTGGGCGATCGCGTGGTGGTAGACGAACCGGACTGGACTGACCGCCGGGGAGCAATTTCTGAAGTCTTCCCCCGCCAAACAGAACTCAACCGCCCGCCTGTAGCTAATGCCGATCGCATTCTCCTTGTTTTTGCCCTTGCTGAACCAGACTTAGATCCCGCGTCATTAACTCGGTTTTTAGTCAAGGCAGAATCTACAGGTTTAGAGGTGAGTTTGTGCCTCAACAAATGCGATTTGGTGACGCCCGATGAGTTGGAACAGTGGCGCGATCGGCTTTCAGGCTGGGGCTACGAACCCATGTTTATTAGCGTCCGCAGCGGTGTAGGAGTTCAGGAAGCCCCCGCTAATGGTCAAAATGAAATTTTTGCCTCGGAACCGCATTTCAATGACTTAGCGGAGAAAATAGAGCCATCTCTGCTGAGTTCTGAGGATAACCCCCACATTCCAAATTTAGTCAAGCCGTTACATCCGTTAAATCCCGTACATATGCCGTTGCCGAACTTGCTGCTCGACCACCTGCAAGGGAAAATAACGGTAATTTGTGGCCCTTCTGGGGTTGGCAAGTCCAGCTTAATCAACCAACTGATCCCGGCCCTGAATCTGCGAGTGAACGCTGTTTCCGGCAAACTCGGCCGCGGGCGCCACACGACTCGCCATGTAGAATTATTTGAACTCCCCGGCGGCGGACTTTTGGCCGATACTCCGGGCTTTAATCAGCCGGCTCTCGAATGCGATCCCTCAGAGTTAGCTCAATATTTCCCAGAAGCGCGCCAGAGGCTGGCTGTGGGTAGCTGCCAATTTAGTGATTGTTCGCACCGAGACGAGCCTAACTGTGTGGTGCGGGGCGGTTGGGAGCGCTATGAGTATTACTTGCAGTTTCTCGAAGAGGCGATCGTCCGCCAGCAACAAGAGCAAAACTCTAGTAGCGCCGAATCGAGTTTGAAGCAGCAAACCAAGTCGGATGGTACGCAGCATTACGAACCGAAGCTGCAAACTAAAAAATATCGCCGCTCTTCCCGCCGCCTTCAACACCAATCGCTGCAAGATATGTGTCAAGATTTAGACGAGTTGTGAGGAAGTCGCCGCCCATCGCGCGCCGGCACTAGAAAACAGTACCAAGACTTACCCGGAAACCGGGTTTGCTCGACGAAAATACTTCGTTGTACCCCGATGCCCATTTCCCAAAATCGGCTTTCTTTAGTCGCGAGTGCGTAAGTCCTGAGTACATTAATAGCTAAAATTAAATGGCCTTAGATTTGTTAAAAAAAGTAGAACAGAAGCAAAAGTTAGCGGGTACTGCAGGAGCAAAAATATTGTGAATATTCAAGAACTGTTTGAAAAAGGCGGCCCCGCCATGTGGCCCCTGTTGCTGTTATCGATTTTATCTTTGAGTACAATTATCGAGCGCTTGTGGTTTTGGGCAAGCCTCCTGAGCAAAGAAAAGCAGATAGTTAACCGGATTCTTGAAGCGGCTCGCAGCGATTGGGGGGCTGCTAACGAGATTGCCAGACAAGCTAACCGACAGCCGATCGGGCGATTTCTTTCTGCACCCCTGCGGCTCTACAATCCCGAACCAGACTTATTTCGACTCGCACTTGAAGCTGCAGCCGATGAAGAGTTGGCTTCGATGCGTCGCGGTGACAAAATCTTAGAAGCTACGATCGCTCTAGCCCCTTTGCTGGGCTTGCTAGGAACAGTTTTGGGCTTGATTAACTCGCTCAGTTCCATCCGTCTGGGCGACATCGGCACGGCGGCAACAACTGGCGTAACTTTGGGGATTAGCGAGGCGCTGATCACGACTGCTACTGGGATGATAGTAGCAATTTTTAGCTTGGCCTTTTATAGGATATTTCAAGCTTTTTTGTTCAACCAGGCCAAAATATTTCGCAAAGCTGGAAATGAACTGGAATTGCTTTACAGGCAATACTGGCCTGCAGCTAATGCTAAGGGTCGAGCACCCGGTGCAGAATACAGCAATTCTTCTTTTGGTGCAGATGGTTTGAACAGGCGTTCTCTCAATTCTCAAGAATCGGGAGAACGGAATCGGGAGCCGAAATTGAAAGGTTCCGATCCGGCTGAAGATTCCCCTTCTAATAATTAGAATCAAGGAGAACTGATGAAGATTAATCTAGATACTCCTGCGGAAGAGGCTCGGATTGAACTGGTGCCTTTAATTGACGTGATCTTTTGCATTCTGACGTTTTTTCTCCTGGCGGCTTTGCAACTGACTCGGCAGCAAGCCATTAATGTGGATTTGCCTAAAGCGAAGACGGGACAAGTACAGATGCGAGAGATGCTGATTGTCAGCATTGACGATTTCGGGCAAACTTATATCGACCAATTGCCTGTTAATTACCAACAGCTCGATCGAGTTTTAAAGAGTTTCCAAAGCCAGAATCCTACGGGGTTGATGGTGCTGTACGCTCCTCAAAATGCTAGATATGCCAAAGTTGTCGAGGTTTTAGACAAATTGAGAGAGGTAGGGGGCGATAGAGTTGCCCTGGCAACTCTTCCTAGTTCGGCTCCCTCCCCATTGCCCAATACCTCGCTTCCCAATTCTGGCATTCCTGCGGCACCTGCGATCGGCAATTCCGGTCAACCCCTGCCGTCTCCTGTGCCTCCGGGGCAGCAACAGTTCAACCCCAATCAGTTTCAATCCCCTCTCCCCACTTCTGGGCAGCAGCAGTTCAATCCGAATCAGTTTCAATCCCCTCTCCCGGCTCCACAGCAGCCTAGTAACTTTGGGGCAAATCAGGGCATTCCTCCGGTTTCGCCTGCACCCGCTGCTCCCAATTTCAGACCCGGAATCGCCACTCCACCGCAGGATGGCGGGCCCTCGAATTAGTTAGGAAGAAGGTTCGGCAACGGATTGTGTAACGGATGTAACGGATGTAACGGATGTCAGTCCGATGTCCGTCGGAAGAAGGGAGAAGGAAGAAGGGAGAAATAGAAATTTTCCCAATCTCCCCATCTGCCCCTCTCCCCATCTTCCACTCTCCTCATCTCCCCCTCTCCCCCTCTCCCCCTCTCCCCCTCGCGGAGAGAATCTCCGCCGGATTTGGTATAAAGGGCTTCAATTCTTTTGGTTCGTACTGAGCCTTTTTTCTCTTGACAAGTAGATACACTTGTATATGCCTGCGGAAGGAACTTTTGCAGACATCTCGGCATCTCTATCCAGAAGTAAGTTATTTCCTAGGACATATGGTAATTTTGTCAAATCATTGTTACCTTTTGTAATATAGACTAAAGCCAGATGGGAAATCGGGCATCCCGAAACCAATGGTCGATCGCTGAAACAACTTACAAATCTGGTTAATCCAGGTGTTCACTTTTAAGTCACCTTTACTTACAGAGGAGTCAAAGTCATGAGCCAACCAGCAGAATTGTCTTTGGAACAGCAATTTAGCCTGTGTTCCTTCAAAACACAGGTAAGTGACATGAGCCGTGAACAAGCTCAGGAGTTTTTGGTCAAGCTTTACGAGCAAATGATGCTACGAGAAACCATGTACCGCCATTTTCTGAAACACCACTGGGGTTTAGAACCTAACCCAGGCGTTGAATAACCAAGAGTCGCAGTCGGCGACCTCCGTCTCTTACTCTGTTCCCTCAAGCGGAAAGGAGTTGGGGGTGATGGGGCGTCACTCGAAGGCAGAAGGTAGAAGGTAGAAGGCATCTGTACAGACGTGAGGAAAATTTGACAATTCCTTTGTGGATTTCACTGAATGTGGAAGTCGAGGTAAGCAGTTTGTCGATCGACACCACCGGAGATCGCAAAGATAATTTATCGCGCCTCGACTCGAAAATTGGATAACTCTTAATAATAAGTGTTAATTTTTTAACCCATTAAAATTTTTAACTATTAAATATATTTGTCTTTAGTTGCAGCGGATAAGGTTTGACCGCAATGGCGCTAGTCGGACATCTGAGCGCGACATCCGACTAGCAAAACCTTCAATTTTCACATCAAACCCTAGAACTCGCAAATGTGGACTCTAGAAAGAGTTATTCCCCCTGACGTTCGAGAGTTGCTTCCATTGTACTCGTCAAGTAATGACCAGACATGATGCCGCTAGATTGGTAGTAGCGGTTGTCATCAACCCGGTGAAGGGTATCAAAACCCGTCCGCCGCTGGCGTTCGTCTCCCAATACCCAATAACGCTGGACGATCGACTGGGGAGCAATCCAACCTTCGCCCTCGACGCGGGCGAGTTCGCTGTGTTGGAGTACAAAAGTATACTGCCGTTCATCGCTGTTGAGGTGTCCTCGGTACTGCAAAATAATCTCTTCGCGATCGCCTCCAGGAAATACGAGCTTGGTCACCATACTGAACCAATCTGTTCGGTTCCAGCTCACTAAAGTTTTGCCTTTAACCGTAATTGGCACGCCATTGCGCTCAATCCAGCTTCCTTCGAGCGTCCATTGGCCAGATTCCATTAAAAACGTGTGAGCCACAGTGCTGTTCCTATGCTTTTCCTGCTGGCTACAATGCTGGTGCAACAACGCACAGCCGTTGTCCCTCAGACTCTATGCTATCACGCCCAACTGTGCCAACAAGAGTTAATTTCTCCTAAAAGTACCGATGTCCGGGCACCAGTCACTTGAGGCAGATTGCCGGGAATGCCCCGAACCCGCCATGCGGCTAAAACCGCGAAAGCGATCGCCTCTTTAAAATCTACATTCAAGCCTGCCTCAGAAGTAGTCAACACTTGCACTGGATGCAATTGAGATTGCAATCGGCGTTTTAAGTAGAGATTGTGGCTGCCGCCCCCGCATAGTAAAACTCGATCGGGCATAGCCGGTAAAAAAGTTTGGTAACTGTGAACGATCGAGGCAACAGTCAGTTCTGTCAGAGTAGCCAGCACGTCAGCAGGACTGAGGTTGTAACCTTCGGCCTCGACCAAACACCTGTCAAAATAGTCTACACCAAATAGCTCTCGCCCCGTTGATTTCGGCGGTGCTTGGCGGAAGAAGTCTGATGCGAGCCAATCCTCGACTAAAGTTTGACAGGGAGTGCCCGATGCCGCCCAAACTCCACCTTCGTCGATCGTCTTAGTGCCGCCTGAGAAGTGCTGTACTGCCAAATCTAACAGGGAATTCGCCGGGCCTGTATCCCAGCCGGATATGCCATCCCCAAGACTGAAAATCTCAGACTCGTCATTTTTTCCCCTTTTTCCCCTAGCCGGAAGATAGGTAACATTGCCAATTCCCCCCAGATTTTGGATGCAGAGGCTGAGGTTGGGGTCCGCCAGCAGGCAGGCATCAACTATTGGCACTAAGGGTGCTCCTTGACCCCCGGCAGCAATGTCTGCCGATCGAAAGTTACTCACCGTAGTAATTCCTGTCAATTCCGCAATTAGCGCGCCCCGCCCCAGTTGCAAGCTGTAGCCCATTAACGCACCGGCGCTGTCTTTCTGGGCTTTCCCAGGAGGTCGGTGGTAGACGGTTTGACCGTGAGAGCCGATTAATTCGGCTTTATCATATTCTGCTTGAATTGTCAAGGCCACCGTGGCAAATTCTTGGGCGATGGCATCATCTAATTCCGCTAGTTCAGCCATTGACAAAGCTGAGCCACTGCAAACCGAGAGAATTTGCGATCGCAAATTAGCAGGATAAGAGAAAGTCTTGCCGGCCACCAATTGCACTTTCAAGTCTGTTTGGGAACCGACGACATCCACCAAAGCAGCATCAATGCCATCCACCGACGTGCCGCTGATCAAACCGATAACGCGGGTCATTCAATTTTAGATTTTAGATTTTAGATTTTAGATTTTAGATTGTTCACTTTTTCGATTTTTCGATTTTAGATGGTCGGGTGCGATCGGGCGATCGAATATTATTTGAGGTCGATCGTCACGATCACCACAGTAATATTATCGCGTCCACCTTTATCCTTAGCTGCTTGAATTAAAGCATTTGCAGCGCCCTCGCAGGCGCGAATCGACTTCAGAGGCGAAGCTATCAAAGGATCGGAAAGTTCTTCAGTCAAGCCATCGCTGCAGAGCAGCAAGCGATCCCCAGGCTGCACGTCCACCGGCAAAATATCTATCTCCCGCAAATCATCGCGGCCCAAACACTGGGACAAAACGTGACGCCAAGGATGAGTTCGAGCCTGGTCAGGAGTTAGAGCCTTTCTTTTCACAGCCTGAGCCACCCAAGTCTGGTCTTCAGTAATCTGTTCCAAGCGAGAGCCGTGCAGTCGGTACAAGCGAGAGTCCCCGATATTAGCGCACCAGGGTCGGCCCTCATCCCTAAACATTAGAACCACAGCCGTAGTTCCCATATCAGCACGCTCCGGGTGGTCGAGCTGATCCGTCAAAATTGCTTGATTGGCAATTAAAAAAGCCTTTTCCAACAACAGCGGAGAATCCTCTGGCCCTTCCCAATGTTCGAGCAAATAAGATTGAATCGCCTGAGTCGCAATCCGGCTGGCTTCTTGACCTCCGGCGTGTCCTCCCATTCCGTCGGCCACTATGAAAAATCGCCCGTCAGAGTCTATGTAGTACGAATCCTGATTTACGGAACGAACTAGCCCTGTGTCTGTCTTACCTGCGAAAGAGCGTTTCATAGATTGGGTGATTGGACTCATCGAACTTGAAAGCTTGATTTAATGGGGTGCGATTTTTTATTCCAAAACTTAAATCCCGAACAAACTTGAAATTCTGCGGCCCGCGATCGCGAGTTTTGGAAAAATTGCACTTCCTTGACCTCATATTGTAGATCGATATGATGGTAATCCCGTCTTAAAATTTCGGTAAATCCAGTAAATTCAGCAGCACCTGCAAAAAAAACTGGATTTATACCCAAAATCAGAGGTTTGGCTGGCGAAAAACTTAGGCAGCAACCGGGTTTTTAGCCTCAAAGCGCGTAAGGGTTGTAAATTTTAGCAATCTGTGGTATTGCAGCCAAAACTTAACATTCGATGTCAAATTTTGGCTGGCGAGAAATCTCAAACCTGAAATTTCCAATCCCAAATTGGACAATTATGACATCCTGTCTAAACGATCGATCCGCTTGAACAAACGCATAAGAGCCAACCCTGCACCCGCAGCCAGCACGGCAACAGCGACAGCCGGCCAGACTTGATTGCTGACAAACAAAATTGTCGCCGACAAAGTAAAAGCACTCATCAGCAAAGCATAATTCGTGCCCATTTGAACGCTGGTCATGCGGCGGATCAATCGCTCTGTTTCGGCAGAACGGACGCGAATCCGTAAATCTCCCTGTTCGAGTTTGTCAATAGTCTCCTCAATCCGGCGGGGCAAACCCAAAGCACTCGAACTCACCTGAGCCGCCTGACGGCCGATTTCGTTAAAAATGCTGCTACTTGTATCATGGCCATTTCCATTAGTCATAAGCTGCATGGCAAAAGGTTGTGCCACCTCCATAAAGTTGAACTCGGGATCTAAACCTCGGCCCACCCCTTCGATGGTGGAAAAAGCTCGCATTACAAAAGTAAAAGTAGCTGGGAAGCGAAAAGGTTGGTCGTAAGCAATATCGTAAAGGTCATCGGTAATCGCGCTCACAGACTGATTTTCAAAAGGCTTGTCCATGAAGTTATCCAGCATATACTGGATGCTGCGGCGCACCGGACTCATATCACCCGTAGGCACTAAAGCTCCCAAATTGATCAGAGAATCCATAATCCGCTGTCCATCCTTGGAAGCAATGCCGTAGAGCGTCTCCATCAGTCCTTCGCGGACGTTCGACTGGATTTGCCCCATCATGCCAAAATCGTAGAAAATCAGACAACCGTCAGCACTAACAGCGATGTTGCCGGGGTGTGGGTCAGCGTGGAAAAAGCCGTCGTTGAGCAACTGGCGCAAATAAGCTTTTGCCCCCAACTGAGCGATTAATTTACGATCGATACCGGCCGCTTCCAAAGCTTCGTAGTGGCTGATTTTTATCCCTGGCAGGTATTCCAAAGTCAGCACTCGCGGAGCCGCGTACCGCCAGTAAACCCTCGGCACCCGCACCCAGTCACAGTTGCTAAAATTGCGGCGAAAAGTATCAGCATTGCGGCCTTCATGGAGATAGTCAATTTCCAGCCACAGAATGCGACAGCATTCCTCATAAATCCCCATCCAATCTCGACCGCGGCCCCACTTAGGATGGTTTTGAAAGTAGCGGGCAATTCCCTTAAGAATTTGCAAATCGATCTCGAACAGCTTCCGCAGTCCCGGTCGCTGTACCTTGACCACCACTTCCGGGCCCGAATGCAGTTGAGCTTTGTGTACCTGACCCAGACTGGCAGCGGCCAGGGGCACCGGGTCAAAGCTGCGGTAGAGTTCTTGAACAGTCTTGCCCAAATCTTGCTCAACAATTACCTCTAACTGCTCGTAGCTGAAAGCAGGCACTTTATCTTGCAGCTTAGAAAGTTCCTCGACAAACTCTGCTGGGAACAAATCGGCGCGGGTAGAAAATAACTGCCCAACTTTAATGAAAGTTGGCCCCAAATCCAAGAGTGTTTCTCGAACCCAGATAGCTTGAAAGCGCCGTCTGGCAACTTTCTTTTCTTCAGTCACGCCTCCCCAGTAGCTCCAATTTTTGCTGTCGAGCCAGAGGGAAGCCAGCCAGAGCAAGACAAAGGCCCAAATGTCGAAGAAGCGCCGCTTCCGGGAGTATTTTTCGCGATTCCAGCGATAAGCTTTACTTTTGTAGGATTTACTAGCAGTTTTTTGCTCATCGGCTTCGCCAGTGTGCTTGGGGGAGCGCTGGCGATTAACAGAGTCATCAAGGAGAGCAGACACTTGGGTTCCCAAATTGCTTATTTTATGTTGTTGCTTTGATTGAAAGTAGGAGCGCAGGAGCGCAAAGCAATGCGCTCACGTAGTAAATAATAGTTGTGGTCGAGTCGATCGCTAGGGCAAACTGCTGCGGTAACGCTGTAATTCCGATCGCACCAGAGCCACTTCGGCGCGCAGATCGTCAATAGTCGCTTGCAAATCAGCGGGATGGATGTCTTGAATAGTTGTGGTGCTTGCAGTGCCAGTTCTGGTCTGCATCGCCTCATCCGAAGCACGATTTGCCCGTTCCACAACTCGATCGGTGAACTGCCGCAGGCGTTCTCTTTGTTCTGCGTCAAATTTGCCGAGTTCAGAGAAAGCGTTGGTTGCTGCGCTTTCTAATTGCTCGTACAGTGCTTCGGCAAGTGCTCTGCCTACAAAAAAAGCATGAACTGGGGGTTTACTCATAAAAAGTCTCTGTGCGCTTCCGCAACAAATTATAACTTGCTTGTCCCCGATGATGCTTGCTCCCAAAGGAAGGAATTTTGGGGGAATTGACACTCCCACCCCGAGTGTCGGAGATGGGATTCTTGAGATTTAGAACAGTCTAACGCGCCACGGCGTAGCCCAAAAGGGTCGCTTAGACTGGCTCAAATTCGAGGTTGGGGTTGCTTTGTACCAAAATGTTGGCAGCTTGGCAGCATTAATACGCGACCTCACACCACCTCAGCGCCGCGCACATATTCTAACATAATTTAAATCAAAATAGGAAACAGTCCTGCATTTTTTTGCGGGCATTTGGATTGCAGAGGGAATAGGAAATATTCCCTAAACTCAGACGGCGACTGTTGGGATTTCCAGATTAGACCGAAGTTTTTGGAAGATAGTCGTTGGCTAGGTTTGGCTTTATTATCTCAACTACTGAGCGGATATTTGCTGACTCATAAAACCAAGTATTTGTCGGCACTTTTAACCAACAAAAACAATACTAATTTGTCGCAGGTTCGGGAAAAGGCATCGTGGGATCTGCCACAGGGGGTGGTGAATCAGGTGCGATCGAACTATCTGAATTGTTGCCACTGCGGCTTGGTATCGCAGGCTCAGGCGATCGCTCGATCGGCGACGCTATTACTGGCGACGGGGATGCCGACGGCGGTAGGGTTTCAGCGCTAGCACTCTCAGGGGCAGGCGCGGCGGGTGCGGCGGGTGGTTCAGCAGGCAGGGGCGCAACTTCCGGTACTGGTGCAACTTCTGGTTGGGGATCTGGCTCGATTTGGGCTTGAGGCTCTGGAATGGGGGACTCAGAAGGCTCCTCTGCGGGTTCCGGCGTCGGGGATGGCTCCAGTTCCGCTGCGGGCTCTGGCGCGGGAGTTTCCTGGTTTGGAGACTCAGAAGGTTCGGCGCTAGTTTCGGAGGGCTCGATCTGTTCGGGAATGTTGCTGGTGTCTTTGGGGGGTTTGGGACGCTTGTTGAGTTCGATGGGGTACAGAGGGCTGCTTTCGACAGACGGCTGCCCGAACATCGGCCCTGACAAATCGCGGGATTTGAGCAAATCTTCGAGAGAGGGGAAGGACTCAATTTTGGGCCGATTGCTGAGACTGGTGGTGTTGTAGTGCGATGCTAGGTCAAAACCCATCCAGCCTGCAATTGCAGCCGTTACGACAAACGCCACAAAAGTCAACTGCGGCGGGGGAGGTGCGGGCAATCTTAGACTTTGCTTGCCTTTTCTTTTTACTGATACTCGCTCTGTTTCTTGCAGCATGGTGAGCCAATTTTCGACTGTCTGAGGGCGGTTGTGGGGGTCGATTTCGAGTCCCTGAAGGATGGCTCGCTCGATTCCCGGGCTGAGGTTGGGCTGAAATTGCCGCAACTCAGTCAGGGGAATGCGATCGCGCAGGGGTGCTGCTACGGGCGCCACGCCGGAGAGTAAGTAGTAGAGGGTGGCTGCGATCGCGTAGATGTCAGTGGCCGGTGTACATTTACCGTCATAGAGGTATTGTTCGATCGGCGCGTACCCAGGGGAGAGCAAGTTAGTGTGGGTTTGTTTGGTGCCGGCGGTAAAGCCGCGCGCAATTCCGAAATCTATTAACATTACTACGTGAGAATCGGCTCGCCGGATAATATTTTCTGGCTTGATATCTCCGTGCAGCAATCCGCTGTGGTGAACTGTACTTACGGCTGAGGCTATCTGCCGAATATAGTGCAGGGCCTGGGCTTCTGGCAGCGGCCGATCGGTTTCGACTATTTGGGCAAGAGTTTGGCCGGGAATGTAGTCCATTGCGATAAAAGACTGTCCGGCTTCTTCAAAAAAGTCGATTACTCTGACAATGTTGGAATGCTGACACCGCGACAGGCGTTGGGCTTCGGCAATAAACTGCTGCTGAAATTGGGCAGATTCTGGGTGTTGGCGCAGACTTTCGTTGAGGGTTTTGAGTACGACGGTTTGGTTTAAATGGGTGTGGATAGCTCGGTAAGTGATGCCGAACCCTCCTATCCCTAAAGTCGCGTTAATTTTGTATTTGCCCTGTTGCAGGACTGTTGCTGGCGCTAAGTTCATCTTCAGTTGATGCCGTTTCCCAAACTATGCTACCGCCTTTGGGTTATTTCGCAGAGTTAGGGGTTTTAAGCAGTTGCCAAAATACGTAGGTTTGTCTAGGTTTTTCTAAGAATTAGACGGAAACCAACAAGAATTGTGATAAACTGGGGAAACGCTTGATTAGTGCGGGAAGAATAAAGCTTACTGGGTGTGAAAACCACAGAAAAACACTCTTGCTCAAACGGATCGTCAAAAAAACCAAATATTTCAAGTCCTCTGCTAATTAGGCAGTCTCTAACTGGGAAGAGTAGGCCAACCTGAGCAATCAGGAAGCATATAGCACTTGCTCTAGGCAAAACATAGACCGCTAAGTTTGATTTAGAGATTTCTGTAGGTTTTTAGGAGCGGTTCACAGCCGTTGACATTTTACCTAGATTTACCTAGGTTTTAGTTACTAAATTATCGGTAAATTGACGAACAGACTAATTAGCGTTGGTGATGTCTCTCGAAAGAGAATGCGTAACCTTTGAAAAAGACCTCGCCAGCGACGTTTCGGAAATAAAAGAAACTCATTGAAAAACTTGCAAATCCTGCGCGAAGCGATTAATCTACTAGGATGCAACCACATTGAGAGGTCGAATCAATGGCTACCTTAACTTACTGTAAAGGCTTACCCACGCCAGCAGATGAACTCAACGAACTTGGATTTACAGATTTCGAGATGTTCTTGGAAGCTTACGCCCCAATTTTCAGGGCTGCAAGTATTGAAACAGTCAGCCACTTACTTTTAAATACAGACTTCAAGAAATCCGATTGGAACACACACTTACAGCACACCTACGGCATCAATAAGCGCCATGCAAATGGCGTAATTAGTGCTGCCAAAGGTCGTGTAGACGGCGCTAAAGAGCACAGAATTTTACACGTAAAGACTCTTGAAGGAAAGATTAAATCCATTAGTGCGTGGCTCAAGAAAGCCGAGCGTAAGTTGGCATTAGCTCGTAAATTTTATGCCAAGAAAAAATGGCAGAATTCCAAGACAGGTTGTAATTTCCCCATAGCTTGCTCGCTCCAATACAAATCTACCAATTGGCAGAGCTTACGCTTTCAAATACACCATAAAAAGCGGAGACTGACCCGGTTAACGAATAGGCTCGAACACTTAAGACTCAAGCCAATCAAAGTCTTCGTCCCTCACAGTGATATTTTCGTTGTCGGTTCCAAGGACGAGTCTTTCGGTAATCAAGTTTCCCAGTGGAATGGGAACACAATAACTTTTAGAGTCCCCAAATGCTTAGAGTCACGATTCGGGAAAGCCGTATCTTCCGAGGTGGGTGATTTCAGTCGCAACATAAATAGACTACCAGAATGCGGTGCTAAGACCTGGCATTTCTACCGTAAAAACGGAAAGTGGGTTATTGCCTTGCAATTTACTCCCAAGCCGGTGAATCAAGTTTCTAGAAATAGGATGTACGGTTGCATTGGTATCGATATGAATCCTGGTTCTATTGGGTGGGCGTATGTTGATACTGAAGGGAATCTCCAAGCCAAAGGGCAGATTCCATTGCAGATGGGCTTACCGAATGGCAAGCAACAGGCTCAGATCGTTAATGCTTGCCTGCAATTAGCAGCAAAGGCTGTGGAATTTGAATGTCCTGTAGTTTGCGAAGAACTTGATTTCTCAGCAAAAAAAGAATCTTTAGGAGAGAAGGGTAAAAAGTATGCCCGGATGCTGTCAGGCTGGGCATACAGCGAGTTCTACAAACAACTCAATTCTATTTTATCGAATCGCGGAATTGAGCTAATTGTAGTCAATCCGGCTTATTCAAGTATTATCGGTTTGGTAAAATATCTAAAAATGTATGGTCTAGCTAGCGACGAATCTGCCTCTCTGGTCATTGCTCGCAGAGCCATGAAATTAAGTGAAAGAATACCTCGCTCCTTAACCGCCTATTCCGAGGTGAACCCGGAAAAGCACGTTTGGAGCGAGTGGAACCAACTGAATAAAAAAATCAAACGTTCCGGTGTAATATTACGTCGTTGTAATTATTATACCGTTTCTAACTGGAGTTTCTTGGTCAACCTCGATACCGAGGAAGCGCAAGCGCTAAGAAAGAACGTTTAAAGCTTATACCGCAGAGTTTACCTAGGTTTGCCTAGGTTTTCACAAGCGGTACAACCCCTCAGTGCTTTAGTAAGTCTTTAAAATTAGTCGATTTTTGTAAAGATTTAGGTTTTATGTTGACTTATGATCAATCTTATGAGTTATAAGGTTGCCGCATCGCGCTCTTGAGCTTGGGGTATTGACACACTCAGGTCTGAAGAGACGCTCGATTCTTGAATAGACTAGGGGAGAGAGCAATTCTTGCAATCTGGCTGCGATCACTTCAGTTGAGGCGAACTGATACATTCCGATGGCGAATATGATCTGGATTTATAATACGTCGTTTTCCCCTGTTGCTCCCAGAGTCAAACCTTACAGACCTGATTACCTTTTTCGCTCAGACGAAGTTCAGGCGAGCGGCATAAAATGAGAAAGAGGCATCGTATCGGGCTTAATCTTGAGGCTGCACATGGCTCAAACCTTGTAAATAAAAAGGCTGTAAGCATTCTCCCGACATTGGTAGCCCATAGCCATCAATGCTTCAATCGCTCTTCGCGTTACACAGCAAGGCCTGGAGGCAAGCTCAAGTTCTCCGAAGGGGGGAACTTAAGCTTAAGTTGTCACCAATGGGGTCTTCCTAGTAACGAGAAGTGATCGATTAGCAATTAGCAAATTAGTAATTACTTATTCTTTGGTTTGAAAATGTCTGTTAAACAATCACATTACGAGACTTTACTAGCAGAGTACAGCGAATCTTCCGCCGCGATCGCCCTGCTGAAAAAATATCGGGTTTACATGGAAATGATTCCCAGTATCCGCCGCGCCCTTGAGAGTTTAATCACAATTCCTTTGCCAATTGCGCGGTTGCGGGACGGGGTTTCTTATGCGGGAAGGGGGGGCACTAGCATATCGCCCGGACAGGCAGTTTGTTTGCCGTGCGATTTGGCGATTTTGATGTGCGATCCTGAATGGAAAGTTAAAATAGGAGTGGAAATTTTGATTTTCATTCATCGTCCGGGCGAAGAGTTTTCTGAGTTGCTAGGCCGCTGGCGGCAGTCTCAGGTTTGGCTGGATAAAGGTTACGAATGGGTGATGCCGCACCGCTACAGACATATTTACAGCGATGAAGCTGAGGCGGTTCATCCGCTATTTGTTTTGTTTGAGGAAACGCCGGAACTGATTCAACGGGGTTTGATGGCGGCTGGTTTGCCGTTTGTGGTGGAAAGTTTGGACTCTGGGATTGAGGAAGTAGAGGAGGAAGAGTTTCTCGGTAGGGGGGAACTCGGAAGTATTGGTGAAGAGAGTTTTGATTTGTAGGGGTGGGTGCGATCGCCTATAGCCCTCCTATTGCTTGATGTAAAGTAGATTTTTTTCAACGAACCGCAGAGGGCGCAGAGGGCGCAGAGAAAGAGAAAAGAGATAAATATTGATGTTTGCCAATCCTAAATCGGGTTGTTATATGCAGATATTCAAAGATATTTTGGGTGGGGAAAGGAAGGTTTATGGTCCACAGGTAGATCGCATTTCAAACAATCGAATTAATCGATCGCTTTGGCGTTTGTGATCCGGGCAAAAACGGATACAAGCCCCCGATGTCGTGGAGAGATAAAAATTTTAGACGAAAGTTGAAGCTCCCAGATTCATGGAGTAAATCTCAAATCTCAAATCGCAAATCGAATGACCCCTTTAGCTGGGCCGCAAACGTTGGCTTTCAGGCTGGTTGCCTCGCCTAATGTAAAGGTGTGGGTTGAAATTTTGCCCTCGAATGAATGTGCGATCGGTAATTTGGACGTTGGTGCTCAGGGGTTTTTTGGAATTGCGGGTATCGACGACGCCGCCGAGTGTGACTCGATCGCGATCGCAAATTCCCGCCAATTCCAACATGATATCATCGGCGTGTTCCATATTTTCTAGCTTCAATAAACCGCCACTGCTATCTAACAGTGCTTCCACTCCTGCATCAGCCATTGCTTGGGCTTTTGGTACGTCATTCACGGGGCTTTCTTGAGAGCGGACAATTTTTTATGATCTGTCAATAGGGGACAAGTGAAGAATATATTTAGATTCTGTTTGGTTTTAATTGCGATCGCCTTCAAGCAGATTAGTTGCATTCGCTTGTCTTGGTTGACTTAAGCGACCGATCTGGAAGATATTCTCAACAGACGGACGAGAGTCGGTGCTTTTACTTCCACTTTTTAACTTCATATTTTGGCAATAACAATGTTTCTTCAATCTCTTCGCGCACTTCCGGAGATACATTACAACCGCTATTTAGACAGTCTATCAGCAGCTTATTTGCATCGTAATACTGCTGTAAGAGTTGTTTTTGTGAGTCGTTAAACTGCCAGTTATGACCAATATTGCGATACTTTATAATCAAACTTCTGAATTTTTCAGTCCCAAACTGACCATTTTCTGCTTGCCACTTATCAAATAAAATACTATCTTTCCAATCAGGTATTTCCGCTTGAAGTTTTTGCAATAATTGCCACAGATTCAAATCAAACTCACAGTAAGGGGTAACAAAGTCAGTATCGATACAGTCGTTAATGGCATGAGCGAGAGTGGCATACAGACAGAAATCGAGATGGAAATCAACATGATAGTTGTAAAAATCTTCGGGAAAAAATATTAAATTAGAATCAACCTTAAAGGCAAGGTTTAGAGAGCAATCAAGATCGGGCGAATGAGTGGAAGCCGGAGCCAGAGCTAGATCGAAGTAGAAGGCTCGGATTGCTGCTCTTTTAAACGGAAGTTGAATTAAGCAAGATTTTTGATTTATCCAATACAAAAATTGTTGTAACTTTTCATCATGCACTAAAAGTACATCAATTGCCTGCTTCATAAAAAACAACAGACAGTCTGCACTTGCTAACATTTCAACCACTAAAAAAAACACTTCCCGCCAGGGTTTATCAGTAATGTTATTAATCAGAATTGGCCAAGCCTGTTGCTTTGGTATGTATGAATTACAACTGATCGCAATTTTTCTGGCTATAAAATACTCTTGAAAAGTCAAGTGAGAATAAGAATAGATTTTATGCGCCCGTTCCACCAATAACCCATGTTGCGCCTCAATTGATTTTAGCACCGCTTCACTATCTACCTGCAACGCCTCCGGGTCGTTTTGAGCATCGGGCAGATTGCGGATGTAATCAGAAATATACTGCTCTAGTTGTTTCTGTTTAAAGAAATAGTCTCCCTGCTGAAATGTCGTTAGAGCAATTTGACTGAGTAAATCTTTCTTGTGCTGCAATGAGAGATTTTTATAAACCTGCTCTCGCTCAATCTTTCGCGTTTCATCCCATCTTCTCAGCAGAATATCTACTCCTTCTTCATAAAGTTCGGAACGTAAGCCGGGAAATTTGGCTGATTCTTCAAACACCAAACATAACAGCGTCAGCAGTAAGGGATTGGTTGCTAGTTCTCGAATCCGGTTGTTTTCCCTAAGCTGTTGAATAAATTCCTTTGGTTTCGCTGGTTCCTTAGCTTGAAACCATTTTCGGGCAAAGGTGGCTATCTGTTTGTCATCAAAATCTGCGACTTCAACCTCTGTAAACTTATCAAAAGTATAATCTTTTGCTGCAATCCGACAAGTCATTACAAAGTGATTCGTGCGAAACTTGTCAGAAAAATCGCGAACTTGCTTGATAACACGGTTGCTATCCTCATCTTTTACTTCATCTAAACCATCGAGTAAAACCAGTGTCTTACCGTGCTTCAAAAGGATAGCTATTTGGTCAGCAGAAACATCACAATCAGAAAACATCTGGGTGATGTATTCCAGTAAGCTCGGTTTTCCTTCTGTTTCTGCAAACTGCTTGAGTGTGATAAAAATAGGAACGCGATGAGCTTGAAATTTACCTCGATCGCACTGGATGGCTAAATGCTTCAAAAATGTGGTTTTTCCTGACCCTGGCTTACCCAGCACCATTAATTTTGAGTATTTCTCAACTGCTTCTAGTCCTGGTATTGTCTCAGTTACTTGGCCAAGTCCAAAGCGATCGAAGTTTTCCGGGTTACAGTCTTGCAACAGTTCATCTATTTCGCGCCGCCGATAACTGGTAATTTTTTCCAGAATGTTGACGTTGGTGTAGAGGTCACTTACGTCAATGCGTTGCGACATCGTGAGCGATCGCATTGTACCGCACTGGTCTTGAATCATCTCGTGGCAATTCTGGCGCACCTCTTGCACCAAGTCATTTAACTCATCCTCTGACAGATTAGAAGTTGGAGAGTCCGAAGCCTTGCATTTACGATATTCAGCAGTCAGAAAATTGAGCAAGCGACCATATTTACCAGGGCCTTTACCGTTGATACTGAACTTTTTGTAAACGTGGCTCATGCGAGTGGTAAGCGCACTGTTGCTGATATGGAGTTCTGTTGCTATCTCCAACTCTGTCTTGTTACTGCTAAACCAGATTACAAAAGCATCCTCTTGCTCTGGCGAAAGCGCATACTTACGAGCCATCTCAATTAAAAAGTCACGCGGCATTGACATGGACTAGCCTCTCTATTACCTGACAACGAATTCAGTATCTTCTATCTAGCCTTAAATCACAGTTAGGGCTGCTCTTATATTACTTATTGTGGAGCCAAAATGCTATTCAATAGCAGGCTGAAACTGAAGATTCTAGATATGTCAGCCTAAGTCAGTCTAAGTCAGCCTCAACGTGAGAGATATCTCCAAAGCTAAATTGCGAAATTGAATTTAGTAATTTTTGGGAGATTCTTATCATGAAAAGAACCAGGGCTAATGGACGGTTTGACTACAAAGGCAAAAATGGCATTCTGCTACCAGCAGTTACCACGATACTTAAGGCTACACAGCCGCTTGAGTCTGTAGCTGCTCTTTGTAATTGGCGCAAGAAAGTAGGAAACACAGAAGCAAATCGCATTGCTGTAAGCAGCCGTCGCCGGGGAGAACTATTGCATCAGTGGGTTAAGGATTATTTGCAAGGGTTATCTCCCGCTTCCAGCCTAATTCAGCCCTATTGTTATAGCGTTCAGCCTGTACTGGAGAAACTTAGCGAGATCCAGTTGGTGGAGACAGTTGTGCCAAATTATGTGGAAGGATACGCCGGGAAAGTTGATTTAGTTGCCCGTTATCAAGGTGTTCCATGCACTATTGAGTGGACGACTGCTGAAGAACCTAAACTGCGAGTAGAAAAACTCTACGACAAGCCTTTACAGTTAGTTGCTTATGGTGGGGCAATTAATCGATGCTATGGTGAGACTCTGTTTGGTTCTAAAATTGTTAATGCTTTGATTGTTGTGGCTCTTCCCGATGAAGATGCGGAAATATTTGTGTTGGAACGCGAACTATTGCTGGAATACTGGCAGAAGTGGTTGAAACGGCTAAAGTTTTTTGGAGAAAAAGCTGCTTGATAGGTTCAGAAATAGTTAGGATAGAACTGGAGTTGGCCTGTTCTATCCCTAACTATGTTTAGGGTCTTGTTTTTGGGCGGATGGTGTGCTTAGCCGCTAGCGCTTGTGACAGTTGCGTAAGTCCTGATAGAATTTATTAAATTAACCGCAGAGAGCGCAGAGTTCGCAGAGGGAAGAGCCGGGGAGAATTACCATTTTATTATTACATGAGTACAATTTACTATTAAACGGGAGCTATTGAAATGAGATTGTTAAAACCCTGGCGTTTAGTTTTATTAAGTATAGTTTTTGGGATGGCTGTAATTTTATCAAATTGCGGCACTCCTTCAAACACGGTTAGCAATAATTCTCCAACTCCGCCAACTCCGGCGGCGGTTCCGGCTGGGGCTTTAGTTTACGGTGCGGGTGGGCCGCCGATAAATCTGGAACCGGGAAATATTACTGATGGCAATTCGGTGATTGTTATCGACCAAATTTACAATCGCTTGACTGATTTTAAACCGGGAACTGTGGAACTTGAGCCGAGTCTCGCTACTGAATGGTCAAGTTCTAAAGATGGTAAAACTTGGACTTTTAAGTTGCGTTCTGGGGTAAAGTTTCACGACGGTACGGATTTTGATGCGGAAGCTGTTAAGTTTAATGTGGAGCGCTGGTGGGATGCGAAAAATCCTAACGGTTTTCGAGAAGCGGGCAAGACTTATCCGATTTGGAAAAATTTATTTGGCGGGTTTAAGGGAGAAAAAGATTCTTTAGTAAAAGATGTGGCGGTTGTTGATAAGTTTACAATTAAATTTGTTTTGAATCGACCTTTTGCTGCTTTTCCGTCGGCGATTGGGTCTGGTTATTTCGGGATGGCGAGTCCGGCGGCGGTGAAAAAAGCGGGTGCTAAATACGGCACTCCGGGGTCGCTGGCGGTGGGGACGGGGCCTTTTGTGTTTCAGGAATGGCGATCGGGCGATCGCATTGTTTTGGAGAAAAATCCGAATTATTGGAAAACTGGCACGCCAAAAGTCAATCAATTGGTAATTCGTTTTGTTGACGATCCGGCAGCGAGACTGGCTCAGTTGCGAGCAGGACAACTTGATTTTACTGTGGATTTAACGCCGGATCAACTGAAAGAAGTTCAGGGAGATCCTAATTTAGAAGCTGTTGTGCGACCTTCTTTTAATGTCGGTTATTTAGGGCTAAATCCGACTTACGAACCTTTGTCAAAACCGGAAGTCAGGCGGGCGATCGCCCAAACCATTAACAAGCCAGCCATAGTCCAAGCTTTCTGGGGAGAACTCGGAAAACATGATTCGCAATTTATCCCGCCTGCGCTGAATTGGGCGGCGTCCGATCGAGTTAAAGATTATGAATTTAACCCGCAGCAAGCTAAAGCAATGCTCGCGAAAGCCGGTTATCCGAACGGTTTTGATTTGGATTTGTGGTATATGCCCGTGGGCCGTCCCTATTTTCCCACGCCGAAGCCGATCGCTGAGGCATTTGCGGCGGATTTGAGCGCGATCGGGATTCGGGTAAAATTGCTGACAAAGGATTGGTCTGCTTATTTAGCCGATCGGCTAAAACCTCCCGGATTTCAATCTTTTATGATGGGTTGGACTGGAGATTATGGCGATCCAGACAATTTTTATTATCCTCACTTCGGGCCTGGTTCCACGGGGGATTTGGGAAATTGGAAAAATCCGAAAGTTCTGGAACTTTTGGATCAGGGGAGGGCGAGTGGCGATAAAGCAGCTAGGGCGAAAATTTATGCGGAAGTTAGCGAGATTTTGCATGGGGAAGCTGTGCGTTTGCCGATCGTACATTCGCAGCCGCTTTTAGGGAAACGCAAGAATATTCAAGGTTGGATTCCGAGTCCTTTGGGGTCTGAGTCTTTTGAGGATGTTAGTAAGTCTTGAAAGCGGCGGGTTTTCCTTGTATCTAATTGTGTAGGGGCGGGTTTTACCAACAATATAGCCCTAATACCGACAATCTCAAAAACCCGCCCTCTTCACTTCGTGGTTCCCTAAAAAAGGGCGGGTTTATCTATATTTTTAGTCATGCCAAATATTGCTCATAAAAAAACCCCTACCAATCATATAATAATATGTGAAAAAGCCGCAAAATCCGAGACGCTAGAATCTATATTAAAAACATGATTAATTATATTGTAAAACGTTTGCTGGGACTATTGCCCGTCCTTTTCGGAATCACTCTGCTAGTATTTATATTTTTGCATTTGATACCAGGAGACCCAGCTACAGTGCTTTTGGGAGAACGGGGAACTCCCGAACAGGTGGAAATTTTGAGAGCGAGATTAGGTTTAAATCAGCCTTTACCTTTGCAATATTTGGCGTTTTTATGGAGTTTGCTGCGCTTGGATTTGGGAAATAGTATTATTAGCGGTATTCCGATAATTGATGAAATTACAAGTCGCTGGCCTGCTACTTTTGAACTGTCTGTGGTGGCGATGTTGGTGGCACTTGTTATCGGAATTCCGGCCGGTATTTTGGCTGCTGTTCGGAAAAATAGCTGGCTGGACAATCTCGCGATGAGTGGTTCGTTAATTGGCGTATCTTTGCCGGTTTATTGGTTGGGATTGATGTTGATTTATTTGTTTGCTGTTTATCTGAAATGGCTGCCTCCTAGCGGGCGAATTAGTGTAGATTTGGGGTTTGGTTTTAAGTCGATTACGGGTATTTATGTTTTGGATGCTTTGCTGAGATGGGATTTTGCCGCTTTGCGGGATGCGATCGCCCATTTAATCCTGCCAGCTTTGACTTTAGGAACTATTCCTCTGGCTATTATAGCTCGCATCACTCGTTCGGCGATGCTGGAAGTCCTTTCTCAAGATTACATCCGCACTGCAAGGGCTAAGGGATTGCCGGAATATTGGGTGATTTTGAAACACGCTTTGAAAAATGCGTTTTTGCCGATCGTCACAACTATTGGTTTGCAGTTCGGCACTCTTTTAGGGGGCGCTATTCTGACTGAAACGATTTTCTCGTGGCCGGGAATTGGTTCTTGGATTTATAGCGGTATTCTGACGCGGGATTACCCCATTGTCCAAGGAGGAGTTATTTTTGTGGCTGTAACTTTTGTACTGATTAATCTGGCGGTTGATATTTCCTATGCTTTTTTCGATCCGAGAATTCAGTACCGTTAATGAAAAGGAAATTAGACACGAAATGCTTGTTTGACATCCGGCCGCTGCAGGTAGTAAATGCTAGCCACTGCAAAACCCAGAGTTAAAAAATTGACTGCTGTACCGCCGCTGCCAAACATTTTGACAATTTGCGCGAGGGTGGCGATGATATGGACAATTAACGTTCCCGTCCAAGCCCAATTTTTGAGTTGAAACAAACCCCAAGTTAAGAGTAAAGAGAGGAGGCCTAAAATAAAACTAATTCCAGCAAAAATTGCAATGAAGCCGCCAATTACAGTGCCAACTTTTGCGCCGGCGACAGCCGCACCGAGACCGCCAAAAATGCCTGCAAAAAGTAAGATGAACAAGCCGTCAAGCAGACTGAAAATGCCGCTAATTAGCTGCAAGATTGCCAAAACTGTAACGCTTTGAGGACGATTCATTTTTGTTTATTTTCCATTTTTAAGGGGATTTGGAAAACATTTTACCCTGTTGTGGGCACAGGGCTGATATGGATTCAGGGTTTACGCACCGCTACCCGTGAAACCGGGTTTATGAGAATAAGTGTGTCCATACTGTCTCGTTGCGAGATTCGCACTGGCAGATCCCGCAGCTATGGGCTCGCGAGTCCGCAATGACCGAGTTTAGTCGATCGCCCGCTGCCCGATCGGCCTTTGTTGCTGCTGAGGATCACGCCCCGATATCCCAAAAATGATATTATTTATTAAAATATATTTTTATTTGCCAGCAGCCGGGAGCGATTTTGTTTAGATCCACCTCTTTTGGCTGAAAAAACTTAACATTTTTTAATAAATTGCAAAGATTAGCTATAATTGTTTACAGGTGCGGGTTGGGGAACTTTTTATAAATCACCCGATCGGATGAGTCTGAAAGACGATGCCAAGCATCAGCAAAAATTTTACCTTTAAAGGTAATCCTGAGATTAAATTAGGTGAGTCGGTATGATCGTTAGCCCTAAAAAGGAAACTGCTCAGGTCAAGGTGGAAGATACTCAGATTGTAGACACCAAGGCCGCAGAGACCAAAATTGCAGATAAAAAAACCGCCCAAAAGCAGTCTCCGAAGAAACCCGCGCGCAAACCGCAGCGGTGGGCGATTGGGTTGGTTGCAGCCGGGTTGCTAGCTGTACCGACCACAATATATATAGCAAAAAGTCGATCGCAGCCGAAAGTAGATGCGATCGCCACTATGACAGTGTCGGTGGAAGCGCAAAACCTCACGGTGCGGATCACGTCCAGTGGCACGGTGCAGCCCGTACAGCGCGTGAATCTCAGCCCGAAAGGTTCCGGGCGCATAGCAGAATTATTTGTCGAACAAGGCGATAAAGTCGAAGCAGGACAAATCGTGGCCCGCATGGAAAGCCGCGATGTAGAAGCTCAACTCGCTCAAGCTAAAGCCCGCGAAGCTAGCGTGCGAGCAAAACTCGCCAAAATCGAAGCCGGGAATCGATCGGAAGACATCGCCAGCGCCCGAGCGCGCTTAGAGCAAGCCGAAGCCAGTCTCGCGCAAGCCCAAGCCGGTAGCCGCGTTGAAGAAGTTGCAGGAGCCAGAGCCCGCTTGCAGCAGACTCAAGCAGGCTTGCAGCGACTGCGAGCCGGCAGCCGCGTTGAAGAAGTCAGCCAAGCGCGAGCTCGTTTAGCCCAAGCTCAAGCTCGTTTAGCAGATGCTCAAACCGGCAGTGTCAAACAAGAAATTGCCCAAGCACAAACGCAAATTGACTCGAGTAAAGCCCAAGCGGAACTAACTGCTCAACGGGTGGAACGCAACCGACCGCTAGTGGAAGAAGGCGCTCTTGCTAAAGATAAACTTGATGAATTAATTAAAGAAAATCGCACTGCCCAAGCTAAATTAATAGAATCTCAAAGACGCCTGCAACAACTACAAGAAAGTCGGGAGTCCCAAATTAAGCAACTGCAAGCTGCTGTGCAAGTCGAGCAGCAAGCATTGAACCAATTGCAAAACGGCACGCGATCGGAAGAAATTGCCAAAGGCGAAGCAGAAGTTGCCGAAGCTAAAAGCAAATTAGCACAACTAGAAAACGGCAACCGTCCCGAAGAAATCGCCAAAGCAGAAGCAGCAGTTGCTGAAGCAAAAAGCCAATTTGCCGCACAAGAAAACGGTTCTCGCCCGGAAGAAATAGCTCAAGCTAAAGCTGAATTAGCCGAAGCTCAAGCTCAAGTTCGCTTTCAAGAAGTGCAGTTAGAAGATACGAAAGTTCGCGCTCCTTTTGCTGGAATTATTACCCAAAGATACGCCATCCAAGGAGCTTTTGTAACTCCCGCAACTTCTGCCTCGGAAGCAACTTCGGCAACTTCGACATCGATTGTCGCTCTAGCTAGAGATGTGGAAGTTTTGGCGAAAGTCCCGGAGGCTGATATCAGTCAAATTAAACCGGGTCAAGTCGTTGAAATAGTGGCTGATGCTTATCCCGATAAAGTGTTTAAAGGTCGCGTTAAATTAATTGCACCGGAAGCGGTTAAGGAACGGGATGTGACCCTATTTCAAGTGCGAGTTGCCATTGATACGGGCAAAGAGTCGCTGCAATCGGGGATGAATGTAGATTTGAGATTTGTTGGTCAAAAGCTGAGCAATGCTTTAGTTGTGCCGACGGTGGCAATTGTCACTAATAAAGGTCAAACGGGTGTGCTGGTTCCTGATGAGAAACAACAGCCGAAGTTTAAGCCTGTTACGGTTGGATCGACTATTGGCAACAAGATTCAGATTTTAGAGGGTGCAAAAGTGGGCGATCGCGTTTTTACCGAACTTCCTCAAGGTAAAAAATTAGAGGATATTATCAAGAATCAAAAGTAGGGCATAAGGCATGGGCCACAGGGCCGGGGGCATGGGGCATGGGGCATGGGGCATTATTTATCTCGATCGCTCTAGGGTGTTTTCTTTCCCCGGAGATCCCCCCTAACCCCCCTTAAGAAGGGGGGGACAAGAGCAGTCGAAGTCCCTGTTAATCAGGGGGGACAAGAGCAGTCGAAGTCCCTGTTAATCAGGGGGGGACAAGAGCAGTCGAAGTCCCTGTTAATCAGGGGGGACAAGACTATTCAAAGTCAACCCCTACTCCCCTTATTAAGGGGGTTTAGGGGGTTCTAGACTCGACTACAAGCGAGATTTATTATGGGTTTAAATATTAAGTTGACACGAATAATCCCAATTTCAAATCCCAAATCTAAAATCTAAAATCCAAAATCTAAAATCGAATTATGGATATTGTTGAAAGCGTCAAAATGGCTGTCACAACTTTGATGGCAAACAAGCTTCGCAGCACCTTGACGATGTTAGGAATTATCATCGGCAATGCTTCGGTAATTTCTATGATCGGTATTGGCGAAGGAGCTCAAACATTTATCGAGGGACAAGTTAACTCTCTGGGTTCAAACTTGCTATTTATTATTCCCGGAAGCCCTGAAGCGCAAAGCCGCCCGGTGATTCCGCCCCAGACTTTAGTAGTGGAAGATGCAGAGGCGATCGCATCTCAAGTTCCTTCTGTCGAAGAAGTCGCACCAACTCTCAATGACAGTCAACTCGTTACCTACCGCAACAAAAATGTCTCATCTTCTATTGTTGGAACTACGCCAGAGTTTCTGACAGTCAGAAGCTTTGATGTTGCCCAAGGTCGATTTTTAAACAAATTAGATTTAGAAAGACAAGAAAATGTGGTGGCTTTAGGATCGGAAGCAGCAGAACAATTGTTTGGCAATACACAGCCAATTGGTCAATACATTCGCATCAAAAACTCGACTTTTCAAGTGATTGGTGTCATGCAGGCGAAAGGCTCAAGTTTTGGCGACAATCAAGATATGAATGTTTATTTGCCGCTGACAACAATGGCTAACAGAATTGTTGGTCGCTCGTCTCCCTACGGTACAAAAGTAACATTTATTTCGGTTGCTATCAAAGATGAAAGTATGATGCAAGCGGCCCAATTTCAAATAGAAAATTTGCTCAGGTTGCGGCACAAAATTACTAAAGAAGATGATTTTACTGTTCGCAACCAGAAAGATTTAATGAATACTTTGGGCAGTATTACTGGTGCTTTGACGTTGATGTTGGCTTTCGTGGCGGCAATTTCGCTGTTTGTCGGCGGCATCGGGATTATGAATATCATGCTGGTTTCGGTTACTGAACGCACGAAGGAGATTGGATTGAGAAAGGCGATCGGAGCTTCTCAGCAAGATATCCTGATTCAGTTTATGATAGAGTCTGTGATTTTGTCGGCGGCAGGCGGGGCGATCGGCACTGGATTCGGTATCGGCGGCGTGCTTTTAGTAGCTGCTTTTACTCCCTTGCAAGCTAGCGTTTCCCCAGTGGCGATCGCACTTGCAGTCGGTGTTTCGGGCAGTATCGGCTTGTTTTTCGGCATTGTGCCCGCAAAACAAGCTGCTAAACTCGACCCGATTGTGGCATTAAGAAGTGCTTAAGAAGTCATTAGTCATTAGTCATTAGTCAGTAGTCATTAGTTATTTGTTGGTTTCCATTACCAATTACTAATTTCCGATGCCCGATGCCCGATGCCCGATTCCCAATTCCCGATGCCCGATGCCCAATTCCCCATTCCCAATTCCCAAATTATGAATTTTATTGAAAGCGTCAAAATGGCCGGTCAAACGCTACTAGCCAACAAAATTCGCAGCAGTTTAACAATGATTGGCATGATTGTCGGCAATGCCTCAGTAATTGCCATGATTGGAGTGGGAGAAGGAGCTCAAAAATTTGTAGCAGGACAAGTTCAATCTCTGGGTACAAATGTATTGATAGTTAGGCCGGGAGTTCCCAACGCTAGGCGAAGTACCATCTCAAGTGCGCCTCAAACTCTCGTATTGCCAGACGCAAAGGCGATCGCAACTCAAGTCCCATCCGTTCAAGGCGTCTCAGCAGAACTTAACAGTTCTGAAATAGTTCGCTACAGCAACAAAAATGTCTCATCTCTAATTTTTGGCACAATTCCAGAGTTTCTAGAAGTTAGAAGCTTTGAAATGGCAAAAGGGCGGTTTTTGACCGAACTTGATGTTAAGCAAAGTAACCAAGTTGTGGTGCTCGGTTCAGAATTGGCCGAGAAACTTTTTGGCAATACAAATCCCTTGGGCGAACAAGTGCGGATCAAAAATGTCAGCCTCAAAGTAATTGGAGTATTGGCGCCCAAAGGCACATCTTTTGGTACGAATTTTGATAATTCCGCCACTGTGCCGATCACCACAATGGCCAATCGCATAGTTGGGCGCAAATCTCCCTACGGTTTGGCTGTCACGTCGATATTTATTTCGATTAAAGATGAATCGCAAATGGATGCGGCGCAATTTCAGGTGGAAAACCTGCTGAGATTGCGGCATAAAATTACTACCGAAGATGATTTTACTGTCAGAAATCAAAAAGATTTAATGGCAAGAATGGGGGCAATTTCCGGCGCTTTGACTCTGATGTTAACTGCTGTTGCCAGCATTTCCCTATTAGTCGGTGGCATTGGGATTATGAACATTATGCTTGTGTCCGTTAGCGAACGCACTCAGGAAATCGGGCTCAGAAAGGCGATCGGCGCATCTCAACAAGATATCTTGTTTCAATTTATTGTTGAAGCTGTAATTTTATCCGCCGCCGGAGGGATAGTCGGTACTTGCGTCGGTGTCGGCGGTATCTTGCTTGTAGGTAATTTCACGCCCCTGCAAGCTGGAATATCACCCGTGGCGATCGCCCTGGCTGTCAGTGTATCCGGTGCAGTAGGCCTCTTCTTCGGCGTTGTCCCCGCCCGCCAAGCCGCCAAACTAGACCCGATCGCAGCTTTGAGGAGTGCTTAATAAATATCTACTTAGTCCGTTACACAATCCGCTCATTTATGATATGGAATAGGGGTTATATAAAAATTTAAAAAAACTGTTTTTTTGTAAAGATTTAACAAAGTGGCACTGTTTGAGGAACTTTTTTAAATAGTATCTTGACGTACATTTACAGCGCAAAAGTTCATCAAAAACCCATTCAACGTTAAAGATTTAATAAAGCTTTGTTGTGGCGTTTGCTTGCGAACCACAAAGTTTAATAATATTAAAGCTGGGGTAAACAGACTCAAGCATCTACTGACAGTAGGAATCTATGCGCTTTAATCAAAATATCCAATAAATCAACATGGCATCCCTGACCCCTAGTTCTAACTTTGACTATCTCGAAGGAACTACGCAAGCAGACACATTTAACGCCTTGGATGGCAACGACATCATTTATGCCAACAGCGGAGACGACTATCTCGGAGGCGATGTCGGCAAAGACAAAATCTGCGGCGACCAAGGCAACGATACGATTGTTGGCGGTGCAGACGACGACATCCTCTGGGGAGGCAAAGGCAGCGACCTAATTGGTGGCGATTCCGGCAACGATCTCATCTACGCGGGCGCAGGTAGCGATACCATGAGCGGCGGCACAGGCGATGATATATTTGCCATTGCTAAAGGCAGCGGCGGCCCAACTTTAGCCACAGCCGACTACATCGCCGACTTCGGCAACGGCAATGACAAAATTCGATTGCTAGACGGCCTCAGCTTTGAAGATTTAAACATCCAGCAAGGCACCGGAGTCAACAGCAACAGCACAGTAATTCAAGACAAAATTACGGGCGAGTATTTAGCAGTATTGCAAGGAGTCAACAGCAACACAATCAACCGCGACCAATTCACAAATCAGCTATCGGGAAACCCTGTCATTGAGTGGAACGGAGTCCTGCTGAATGCAGTGCGGACAGCCAGCACCGCGCCTCCCCTCGCCTCCCGCAACATGGCAATGGTTCACGCAGCCATTTACGATGCTGTTAACTCGATCGGCAAAAAATACACCCCTTACCTCGTGGAAATAGACCCACCCGCAGGTACATCAGCAGAAGCAGCCACCGCAGCGGCCGCCTACGGCGTCTTAGTCAACCTCTACCCAGCGCAAGCAGCCACATTCAACGAAGCATACGCATCGTCTTTAGCTAAAATTACCGATGGCAAAGCCAAACAAGACGGGATTGCCCTCGGACAGCAAGTTGCCGACCAAATTATCAGTTTGCGGAGTACAGACGGGATCACGAAAGTAGTGGAGTACACCCCCTCAACCAACCTTGGCGGTTGGATGCCGACTCCCCCCGCCCTTGCCGCCGCGCTGGCGCCACAGTGGGCCCAAGTTACTCCCTTTGCCATGACTAGCGGTTCTCAGTTCCGCCCGCCCGGCCCGCCCGCCCTCGACAGCGCCAAGTACGCAGAGGAACTTAACTACGTCAAAGAAATCGGCAAAAGTGACAGTCTTACGCGCACCCCAGACCAAACAGCGATCGCCAAATTCTGGGCCAACGGCGCTGGGACGTTTACGCCTCCGGGTCACTGGAACCAAATCGCCGAAGAAACAGCAACTCTCACCGCCACATCCCTGGAAGATAGCGCCCAGTTGTTTGCCCTGTTGAATATTGCTCTCGCCGATGCAGCTATTAGTTGCTGGGATGCCAAGTACCAGTACAATTTATGGCGGCCGGTGACAGCTATCCGCCAAGCTGAGACAGACAACAATACCGACACCACAGCCGACCCCCTGTGGACTCCGCTGCTAACTACTCCGCCGTTCCCTGAGTACACGTCGGGCCACAGTACCTTTAGCGGTGCCGCAGATCCTGTTATGAGTTCTGTCTTTGGTTCGGATTACGGCTTTGCCGATCGGGGAGACAGGAGTGTCAACACTTTGCGAACCTACCAAAACTTCAGCGAAGCGGCCGATGAATCGGGCATGAGTCGCATTTACGGAGGCATCCATTTCATGAGTGCTAACGTAGATGGTTTGAGTGCGGGTAGAAAGCTGGGGAATTATGTTCTCCAGAATTTCTTAACAGCCTAGGAAAGTTGGGACGGGTTTACGAGATTGCTGAGATGTTGCACCATTTTCAATAATCTTTTTAGGAACAGGCAAGATGCCTGTTCCACAAGAAATCAACTCTTTGTGGAACAGGCATCTTGCCTGTTCCTAATTATTCCAGCAATTCTACAGTGCCGAGATACCCGTCTACTCGGACTTTTTGACCGTCTCGCAAGCGAGTTGTAGCTTCAGAAATATTCATAACTGCGGGAATTTTGTACTCGCGAGCGATAATTGCTCCGTGAGATAGTTGGCCACCAACTTCGGCGATAATTGCTGTTGCTCCTAATAGCAGCGGTGCCCAACCTGCATCGGTGTATGGGACTACTGCGATCGCATTTTCTCCTAAATCTGTGCTCGCGGTGCGGCAAATCTTGACAAAGCCTTCGACACGACCAATACTTGCTGGAATTCCCTGGATGATATTAGTTTCTGATGTTGCGGAGTCGATCGCCCTTGTCTGAGAATTTGGCAGCAAATTGCCGTAGACTACGGGGGGAATCTGGCGATCACGATCGGCTACCAGGCGATCGCGCCTTTGGCTAATTGTATCCTTAAACGAAACACTTGCACCGCTACGAATCCACTGCTGAATTTCCCCAAATTCCAGATAAAAAATATCCCCGCTTTCCTCAAACACCTGCATTGCCAAGCCGCAAGCTTCAATCTCCAAAAAAGTCCAGCGCAGGTGAGCCAACAACCGCGCGTAAATTTCGCTAATTTCGTTTTTGACAAGCGCTCTTTCTTGACATTTATCTAATCGCCACTTCTGCGAAAAACTCAATCCTATTTCACCTTTCTCAACTAAATTAGTTTCGGCTTTTTGAGCCATATTTATTAGCAACTTTTGATAAACTTCCGGTTGTTCTCGCCAAGTAGGAACAGCGATATCAGTTCCCACCTCGCTCAAATATCCGTAAATATCAAGCCACTTTTCAAAATCTGCTTGTAAAGCCGGAGTTTCCGCAAATGTCTGTCCTAAATGTGCGACTGAAACAGTTTCGTCAGGCTGCGAAACAGCAGCGTGCCGCAATTTCTGAGCCAACTGCTGTAAAGCTCGCACCGAAGCAATTTCAGGAGCGCTGTCATTAGCCAGCCAGTCATCATTAACTCGAAAAATTGCCTTGCGAATAGCCAGCCCGATCGGCCCTAATATATTGTAGTAAGTAATCGGTTTCAGCCACTCCTGAATTTGCTCCGCTCTCTCCAACAATTCCGTTAAATATTGATAATTGGGCATTGGGCATTGGGCATTGGGAATTGGGCATTGGGAATTGGGCATTGGGAATTGGGCATTGGGCATTAAAATTCCTTTTGACTCATCCTCAATAATTAATCCGTGTATCCGTGTCAAAACCCGTGTCGTGCCTTCCTTCTCCAAACTTTGCAGTGCCGGGAGGAAAATAGAAGTACGATCGCCCTTAAATTCTGCATTCAGCGCCCTCTCCCGCTGCACCAGACGCCACAAACCAGGCAAATTCTGCAAAATCTTCCCCAAAGGCGGCTTGCCCATTTTTTGCCCTCTCAGCAAAAATTCCAAACCCTGCTCCGGCAATCCCATCATCCGAAAAATTTCGCCCAACAAAGTCGCATTAAAATAGGCGTGAGAACCCAGCAAAGTTGCCGTTTCATTAAAGTTTAAGCCACTGGCGCGATCGCCCAAAACCACCTTAAAAATCTCTCCCCAAACCCCGCAAGTTAGCGGCCGATTAATCGACCAAGTTAGGGGGCGAATTGCACCAGGAATTACTTCTGCTGCAATAGTGCGCGTCCAAAAAGGCTGTAAATTAGTAATTGGGCGGCTTTGCAAAATCCAAACTTTTTCCCCGTCCCAACTCCACTCAATATCCTGCGGGATTCCGTGAAAGAATGCTTCAATCGCTTGGGCTTGTTTCACCAATTCTGCTAAAATCGATTGAGCAATAATTGAATTAGTTTGAAGTTCAGTTAATTTTTTTTCTAAGGATTCAGGTTGACTAAAATCAATTTCTAAATGAACCGGAGTAGATTGTCCGCCGACAACAGATTCAGCCCCTCCCGGTAAAGCTTCAATAATAATCTGGGAACCGCCATCTAAAGGATTGCGACTGAACATGACTCCCGCAAATTCGCTGTCAATATAAGGCTGAATTAATACAGCCATTTGGGTGTCTGGCAATTGTCGCTGTCGGCGGTAAGCCACAGCTTCGGAAGTCCAATAAGACTGGCGGCAGCGATTAATTGCATCGAGTAATTCTGCTTCCGTGAAAACAGGGCCAATAGTTTGATATTGTCCGGCTGCAGAACTCGTATCGCCATCTTCTCCGGCAGCAGAAGAACGCACAATCATTCGATTTTGGATTTTGGATTTTAGATTTTGAATGGAAGCATGGGAAATTGACAATTCATCACTATTTCCTCGATGCCCGATGCCCGATGCCCGATGCCCGATGCCCGCTTCTTGGGATAATATCCAACCAGAAGGTACATTAAACCCGGCTCGTTTCAGTTGAGACAATTTAGCTGCTTTATCGCCACAGATTGCAGAATCTAACGAGTCATCAAGAGAAAACAATTGGTCTGATTTAGATAAAGCCATATCATCACCCTGACGAAGACTAATTGTGAAGAGTAAAAAGGCTAATCCTGCTGCTGCTAAAAATTCGGGCATTGATTGACGCCACACCCAAACCCAGATTGGGGTACACAGACACCCGCAACGGGAAGCAAAGAGTCTCGCCCGATCGCCCTTACCCCACCACCGCTGTGCCAAACCCCACACCAGCAGCCCCCAAATGCCCGATGATACCGCCACCGGCGGCGAAAATACCAAAAGACCCCAGACAGCGTTGGTTACGCCTCCACCTCGGGCGATCGCATATCTGCCTGCAACTAGAGGAATTAACAGGGCGATCGCGATCGCAGGTGCATCCGGGAAGCAAAATCGCCCCGCCAAAACCGGCAGAATACCCCTGGCAATTTCCGCCAACACCGCAGCAATTCCCGCTAATTTCCCCCCGTGAATGAAAGCTGCCGACACCCCAACATTCCCCGTGCCCAGCGCCCTCAAATCTCGGCCGGTAAAGACTCGCACCGCCCATCCCGTTAGCGGTAAAGCACCCAGGCTGAAACTCGCAGCCAACAGCAATGCTATTGTCCCCAACGGCATAAAATCTGCTCTCCTATTTTCAACCTCTAACCATTATGACCGCAATTCTGTCAATTTTTCTGTCTTCCGATATATCAACCACACGGCATTAGCACTTAAGATAATGTAAAAGTAGAGTAGATAAGGATTTAGCCTAGTCAAGAACCTCAGCCCTGACGGCATGAGGCTTGAAAGAGAAATCTAACAAGCCATCTTGACCCGCCTTGCGTCTTAACTGACTACGTTTTTTGAGTCACGACACCGGGCGAATGCGAAGCTAGTTCCCTGCTCTGTCGCTAGTAGTTAAACAGTTCTCAGGTAACAGGAACAGTGCTGCTAGCCCGCGCAAGCTCAGAAAACATTGGCAAAGCTAACTTTACCCCAGAAATGGGAGATTGATGACAACCATATCCTCACGGGGGGCAACCATACCCCCCTACCCGCAAGGGGATTCAAATTAAATGTAAAGCCGTCCTGTAAGGACGGGGTTTCAGACCCGAGGAATTTTGATGATAGATATCAGCTTGACCACTCCCATAGCAGTTGTTGTTGCACCCATCAAGCTAGTAATGATTGAGCTGCTGATGCAGCAGCCCGTGCCGGAATCAAGTGTCAGCTTGAGCACTCCAATATTAGTTCTTGTTGCTGGCTTTATTGCTGCAGCTACGATCGGCTCGATCGCCTGGTACAACTCCAAGCGCCCACCGGGTTGGGAAGCCAAAGAACGCCCTGATTTTGTACCGAAAGTTGATAAAGACGATTTGATTGCTGAGGTTTCTGATTCAAAGAAAAAATAGAATAAAGCTGTTTTAGCTCGGAAAAAGCTTTGAGAGGAATAGGAATTACCCTTGCAGATCGCTCCGGTAGGGTGCGCCTTGGCGCGCCTTACGCTATTTAGAAAGGCTTTGAGTGAATAGTTTTAATTGACCGAAAGCACTAATGTCAATAAAGGGAGCGCTCATCCCGCGATCGATCGCTTTCTTTACATTGATGCAAGATATCATTAGATAGATTTAATCATAGAAATTTAGAAGTTGACTACAGCTTTGGAGTTCTCTTGAGATTCTGCCTCTTTCGGGGGGCGGCGTTTGAGATATCTCACCACTTTTTCGTAAATTTGACCGAAAGCATCCAAGATACAAGCCTAGAGATTAATTTGTGGAGGAACAAAAAACAGTATCCGATGAAACTTGCCCCCCGAATTTATCCGTGGGGTCAATGCTTCAATTCTAAAATCTAAAATCTAAAATCAATTGACTGTAACGCGATCGCCCCGACGACAATTATCCCGTTTGATGTCATAAGTTTATGGTTTCGAGGTATTGGCGATCGATCTAAACGAATGCGGCTGCTTGAGGCTGTGACTCTGTTTCTACGCCTAATTCCGTCCGCTTCAAAACCAACAGCGTAATATCATCAAATACTTTTTGATTGCCGATATGTCGCCGCACATCGTCAATCACCGCTTGCTTGATTTCCCCAGCCGATAAATGCCAGTTTTTGCTGATGACTTCACACATCGGCTCCACGCCATATTGTTTTTTCTTAATGTCTTTTGCTTCGGGAATACCATCGGTATATAGCACTATACCATCTCCTAGCTGTAGCTCAATTGAAATATGACTGATGAACTCAGCAATGTCATCGTGGAGGCCAATAGGAAAACCTAAATCCATCGTATCGACACGTTCTACCTGTCCACCGTTTCGCACAATAATTGTTTCTTCATGCTGACCGCTAATGCTGACGAGTCCTTGGGAGTAATTTAAAATCCCTAGGGTGAGGCTTTTGTGAGATTTCATGCGCTGCACGTTTTTGTAAAGGGTGCGGTTGAGCGCATCTAGGAACCGAACCGGGTCTACTTCACGTATCTCCTTGAGGGTACGAACGGCGGTTTGCGCCATCAGCATCAAGATGGCACTTTCAAGTCCATGCCCCGTGACATCGCCGATGCCCAGAGTGACAACGCCATCGGTGTTTAAGACATCATAGTAGTCGCCGCCGACTTCATCGGCGGCCTCCATGTATGCGGCAATATCGAGTCCTTCAATTTTCAGTTCCTCAGCAGTCGGCAGAATCATTTGCTGCATCTGACGCACGATATCCAATTCCGCACCCATGCGGAGATTGTCTTCCTTGAGTCTCTCGTTGAGGGCAATGATTTCTTCGTTAGCGGTTCCTAGTTCTGCGGTGCGTTCTTTAACTTTATCTTCAAGTGTTGCAAAAGACTCCTTTAATTGTCCGCTCATTTTGTTGAATGCAGTTGCTAGATCGTGCATTTCATCAGTCCCCTGGACATGAACAGTTTGATCCCAGTTGCCAGTAGACAACGAAGATGCAGCCTCGCTTAATTGCAGCACAGGCTGAGTTAGTCGCCACGATAACAGCAGGGCAACGATCGAACTGATTATTAGCACCACGGCTGAAACTGTCAGCGACCATAACAGTTGATTCTGAAGCGCTGCCTGCACAGGTTTTGTGGAGAGTGAAACCAGGATTGCCCCTGTTATCTGTCCTGTCTCGTCAATTAACGGCGTGGCAACTTTCAAAAAACCATCTTCTTGATAACTTTGGGTCAGTTTTTGAGCTATACTGTCCTCCAACCTTTGGGTATCTGTTGGACTCAGTATTTGACTCAATCCAGAATTGTCTGCCACACCCGTTGCATTGGTGGTGGCGTTGAGACCGACCACCCAGATGCCACCGATTTCTCCACTCGTTAACAATCGCTTGATCAAGCCATTGATTCCAACTTGTTGGCGCAACCGCTCAATAAACGAAGCGTTATACCCAACCTGCACAATCCGGGGACGATCGACCCCTGCTACTGCCACATATTTGTAGATTTGCTTATCGTACTCTCTCACCTGGGCATCCTGAACAACGGTAGATTTTGCTCCTGTTAGGAGGGGCCAAAACATAGACGCCTGGGGTTGTTTAGCCCGATCAGGACTAAACGTGAACGCGAAGGGAGCATTCTTCAAATAAGCCCGTCCAGTTTCATCCGTAATCCAGAACTCCTCCACGACGGATTTTTTGGCGATCGCACTTAACCGTTGATTGATTTGTTGGGGGCTGAGATTGGCTGCTTCAGCTATAGCAACCAGGTGAGCCGAGATCGTGGCTTGGGCAAGCATATGATCTGCGATCGTATTTTCCACATCTTTGGGAACTTTCTCAACAAACTGAGCACTGCGAGCCAGGGATTGAGCGACTTGCTTACCTTGTGCTTCAGTCTGTGCGAGGAGAGCGTGTCGGGAAGTCCAGGTCAGGAGAGCAACGGTGGGAACAAGGGCAAGGGAAACCAGCCCGATCGTTGTTAAGAGGATTTGTCTTTGGAGTTTCATAAGATTTCCATGAGTGGGTGGGCTATTCAAAGGGTCAATGCTGGCTACAGAAAAATTTGCCCATTGCCGAAGGAAAGATAACCCACCAACCCCACCGCCGCGACGATTTGCAGAACGAAGGGAACGACGAGGGCAGTACGAAGCTGGAATTTACGAGAAGTATTTTTCCAAGATTTCACGGGTATAGCGATTAACTAAGAATAATTACGCCTTTAGCATCGCTTCCAGTTGTTGCGTGGCGTTATTAGAAGTTTCTACCTGTTGCTTCAAAACCCGCAGTGTAATATCATCCCTGGCTTAGCGGGACAAAAACTGCGTTTTAAGCCCAAACGAAGCCTAAACAGGCTTTATATGAAGCTGTAGACATCCCTGTTTTCTTGCGACCCAGATTTCTGAGATTCGCTCTCAGCCGTTTACAGACAATATGCCCTGTACTATACAACTTTTTAGGTCGCATAGGAAAAAGTTTTCCCTCGCAAGCGACACCAATCTGTCGGGAGAGATACGGGCAAAACTTGTGATATAGAAAGATTCAATAACACCCTGATGGCAGGGATATCTCGTTATTGTAATAAAAACTCGGTCATTTTATAAAAAGCTTTCCAATCATGTGAGAGCTATCTGGTATTTTATCCATCATTACAATGTTTCTTTACGCCTAAAACTGTTTAGGGTTTTTCCTGGATCAGTAAAATAATCTTAAAATTTAAGCTTTGTAACGGAACTTTCCTGGGCATCTTCAGCTAATTCACTCCGAACAAATGTCGAGTTTAGCACAGTTAGTCGCTGGAGTCGCTCACGAAATCAACAACCCTGTCAGTTTAATTTATGGTAAAATAGTTCAGGTTAATTAATATGTCTGAGAGTTATTCAACCTGAGTGAAATTTACCAAAAATACTGTCGGGCATTCCCATCATAAATCACCTAAGATGTAAAATATATTGCTCTGCATCATATCAAAAAAGCATAAAAAACGTAAATATTGTTGAGCAGATTGCAGATATACAAGCGTTTATCTAGTTTCAATAAATTATATTATTTATGTAGGGGCTAATTTCAGACAGCCCCTACATCATTTTTGGTTCGGCTAGCTTATTTTTGCAGCGGATTGAGTTTCGTAACGGAACTTTCCTTGGCATCTTCAGCGCTATCTTTGAGGAAACCAGAAGCATCCTTAAATGCGGCGCCTACTCTCTCTAAAATATTGGCATCGGGATCGCTGCGATCGAATACGGGTTGAGCCTTAGCCGGCTGTCCGTCTGGCGTATCTAACAGAGTTTTATCTCCGCCGAGTTCGAGGTCAAACTTGTCAGTTTCCATCGGTGCAGAACCCGGATAAAGCAGCTTTGAGGAATTAGATTCAGCGGTAGTCGAGGCCAGGAGACGATCGCCTAAGATCGACAAATCAGCCCGATTCTTTTCTGCTTTAGCAGGCGATTGATTGACTTTAGGGTCAGTAGACATTTGATAATTCGTATATCCATCACCACCGGCCTTGTGAGGGTTATTCATTCCTCCCATTTGGACGGGAGGATTCTCAGGCCGAGCACCTCGAGTATCGCCGGCATTGCAAGCGGTGCTGGTAAACAGCAGCACACCTGCCATAAATACAGTCAAAATTTGACCGATACGCAGTCTTTTAAAAAAAGCAGTTACAGTGTTCACAAAAATTTTCCATTTTTTTACTACTACTTATCAAGAGTAAAAATAAACTCCCCACACCTGCCTCTAACGGCGGTGATATTTTGCCACTAATTGCTATCTATTTTTTTCTAACTTTAGAGGGATTTAAAAATGGCGATCGCCTTCGAGAGATTATTTTTGGTAGGACTTACGCGCAGGTATCTAGAAACCCAGCTTTTTTACCGGGTTTCTAGAGTAAGTTTGGTTGAGACACTCGTACCCGACCGACAAGAAAAGGGCCCAGGTAGTTTCAAAGCGTAGTCTTCGGGTGCGTGCGTTCCAAGAATTGCTTGATGACAAAAGCTTTTCTGTTTTTGACCACGCCCAAAAACGGATACTTGCGAACGAATGCTGTCGTGGAGTTAGAAAAATTTTAGACTCTTGTTCAACATCCCAGATTCATCTGTGGAGTAAACATAACATCTAAAATCTCCAATCCACTGACGCACCCTACCAGCTACTAACCTCAGAACCCTACTGCTACTCTGGGAATTTTTCGACTTTCGCTTCAGCTTGCAAAGTCAGCACACCAGCTTCCACATTTAGCTGCTGAATTCGCAGGGACATTCCCTCAATTTCAAAATTTCGCAAGTTTAAAACCTCACCAGCTTTGTCCGCCAAAGCTGCTGTTAACTCCGGCGAAAATTCCTTGTTTTCGGGATACTCGACATCCTGAAGAGAAATTGCCCAACCGCCCGCTGCGATCTGAGGTTTTGATGTAAAATAAATTTTTTCAGTAGAGGCAGTTTCCTGCACCAATACCTCAGCATTTAAAGCGATTTTTCCAGCTAGCAATTGGCACTCAATAGTTTTAACGTCTATTGTCTGCTGTTGTCCCTCAACAGTAACTTTTAAGTTTTTCAGTTTCCTGCTGATGTATTCGGAATTAAAAGCGCGGTTGATATCGCTTTCTGTTAAAACTGCGCGCGCCGCACCGAAGGCAGGCCCGTTCAGTTCAATTTTGCCAAACATAGCGGTGAGGGGATTGACAGCAATATCCTTTATGTGAATTTGCAAATCTTCCACGCGCAAATCTTGTTGCATTACCAACCCTGTGCCCTCAACCGCAACGGCCTCTACTGAACCCTGGGCTAGCTGGATCGGATCGGTGTTAACTGTGACAGACAAAGTTTCGGATTCGTCTAATTTGCTCGCAATAGCAATCTCGGCCACTTTGTCGATCGCCTGTTCCCCTAAACTTCTATTTTGTTGAAGCACGCTCAGAATTCCTAATATTGTTTTCAAAATAGTAGTTAATACCTAAGTCATTTACCGTCTTCCTCTCGGCTGGTTTCTCGTCTGAAAAAAACTCAGCCAAAGACAGAGGGTTTCCAGAAAATTGCTAAAATTAATCAGGTACTCTTCGGCGCACTCTACATTGACCGAAAGCATCCAGCATACAAGCCCCCGGATTCATCTGTCCCGAAATAAAAAAACTGTATCCGATGAAACTTGCCCCCCGAATTTATCCGTGGGGTCAATGCTTCAATGCTTCAATGCTAAAATCTAAAATCTAAAATCTAAAATCGATTGACTCGGTTGCGAAGCGGGGAAAAATCAAAAACTCGGATTTTTGCCAAAAGTCTTTTCGAGAAGTTCGATCGCCCGCTACAATAAGTAAGAGCAGGCACCGCTTTTTGCAGTCAGGAACCTCAGCTATCAGGCATGAGGCTTGTAAGAGATTCTTGCGAGCCGTCCTGACGGGCCGTATACTTTCGAGGTCTACGTTTTTTGAGTCACGACACCCGCTTGATGCGAAGCTAGTCCCCTGCTCTGTCATTTGCAGTTAAACAGTTTTAAGGTCACGCTTTACAGTGCTGCAAGTTTAACAAGCTCTCAAAACAAAGGCGCGTGCTAACTTTACCCGTAAGGGAGTTTTGGAGAAGACCACATCTCCACGGAGGGGCAACCATACCCCTCCACCCCAATCCAATGTAAAGCCGTCCTAGAAGGACGGGGTTTCAGGCTCATTTTTCTGATGAATTCAGAATCAACTCTCGCTAGACTACAAGCTACACTTCCCGGCGGAAAACTGCCTTCTAGCTACGGGGTATACTTCAAAAACACCCTCGTAGCCCTGTGTCACGCCCTAGAAGACCACATTTTGCAAACCAGTGGCGGGGACAAGAGCGAACTCCAACCCCTAGTTTTGGTGATGTTTCAGCAGGGAAAATGGTATTTACAGGAAGCCGATCGCTACCTAGATATTGCTAATGCCTCTCGGCGCGTTGTCATAGGTGCAGTAGCCGACAGCGGTTTCGCTACCCACAAAACCGCTCAATTAGAAAATGTATCTTTAATAAATCTCGATGAGAGCGACCCCATAATCCAAGAATGGAATTTAATCATCCTCGCCCCGACATACAAAGCAATGGTGCTTTGTCGCGAACTTTCAGACCAGGAATACTTGCCCGATGGCAAGCCGGAAGTAGATATAGAACGAAAGTTCTACGGTTTGTGGTCGTTTGACCAGTCTTTGGTGTCGGCTGCTGCAGAAATTTTTATAGAACAGACGCGACATTACAACGCCCCCCTAGCCGAAAGTTTGCTGGAAATGCACCACGAAATCCTGGCAACTAAAGGCCCGCCCTTGGCCGACATTAGTGGGGTGGTATCGCGGATCGTCACTTACCTGCAAAGTTCTCAGCAGCAAATGGTGGCAATTAACCGCCAAACCCGCGAGTTGTGGGAATTGGAAGGTCAAGCTTTGCGCGTCAGCCGCAATTTGAACGCTAACAAACTTCAAGCTTTTCTGCGGATCGCCCAGCGCGTAGACGAACGCGATACCTCCAATCCTACAGCGTCTTTGCAGGTGGCGGCTTTGTCGGAAACTTTGGGTCAAATCCTCGATTTGCCGGCTTTGCAGTTGCGGAGGCTGCGGCTGGCTGGATTGCTATTTCGAGTCGGCTTAGTTTCGGCCCCGAATGAGGTGTTCGATCGCACTCCCGATGCTTTTGACGAAGCAACTTTCTCGTTTTGGCGCGATCGCAGTTTCATCGGTTCCCAACTGCTGCAAGCAATGCCGGAACTAGCACCTGTAGCGGAAATTGTCAAGCATAAACTCGAATATTGGGACGGCAGCGGCAGGCCAGAGGGTTTGCGAGCCGAAGCGATACCGATGACTTCGCGGATTTTGGGGTTGGTCGCTTATTTTCAAGAACTGACTCAACCACGTGGCGATCGTCCGGCTTTGAGTTTGAGCGAAGCTTTGGAACAGTGCCGCGAACTGTCGGGCACTCGCTTCGATCCGGCTTTGCTGGAAACTCTCAGCAGCGTCGTCAGAATGACAGAAATTGGTTTGATGGAGTTACCAACTCGTCCGAGCCAACTGCCTAACGTGTGGTTGGAGGAGGGCGATCGAACGACCTCGGCCGCTCCGGCATTATAAAATAACTCGACTGTTGACTGTTGACTGTTGACTGTTGACTGTTGACTGTTGACTGTTGACTGTTAACCAACAACTGACAACCAACAACTGACAACTGACTAATGACTAATGACCTCGAAGCCATACGCAAAGGCAAAATTTTGATGTTGGTCGGCACTGATTTAGCCGGCAAAGACTTAGCCGGAGCCGATCTCGCCGGTGCTAACTTGTCTCAAGCCAACTTGAGTGGAGCTAATCTCGCCGGCGCTAACTTGCAGCGGGCAGTATTGCGAGCCAACCTCCGCGGCGCTGACTTGAGCGGCGCTGACTTGCGAGGCGCAGATTTTCGCAATGCCGATTTGCGGGGCGCTTCCTTCGCTAACGCTTTAGTCCGCGACGCAAGTTTTGGGGGTGCTTTTTTGACGGCGGCATCCATCGGCAATTTGGATTTGAGCGGTGTCGATTTGCGCGGTGCCGATTTGCGGGGCGCTGCTTTGGCTAGGGCAATTTTGCTTGGTGCCGATTTGAGCCATGCCAATTTGTCCGGCGCTGATTTGTCAGGAGCTGACTTGGAAGAAGCGATCCTGAATGGAGCCGTACTGCGGGGCGCTAACCTGACGGGGGCTAATTTGCTTTGCGCCATGATGGAAAAAACCCTTTGGGATGGAGCTTTGCTCGATCGCGCTTGTCTCCAGGGCACCCCCCTGAGCCTTTAAATTTCAAGAATGTTGTTTAGAAGACAGACAAAAAACAAGATCTGCTTATGAGGTGAATAAGCACAAGCGATTTTTACATTTCTTAATATAGGGTTATAATGGCGACTGTAGATGAGCAAACGAATAAATGGTAGCAGCTTTGTTTAGCGGTACATCCTTTCAAGGTCAAAGTGGCGATCGCCTTGTTAGTAAAGTAGCAGGAGCTGCGATCGCAGCCTTATTCAAGCGTTCTGAAAAGGCCGAGGCCAACATCCGAGTCGAACCAGTAGCCAAACTCTTGCAGGGAAGCATCGACGGTTTCGACTTCGTTGGCAAAGGTATGTTGATGTACAACGGCCTTCGCATAGAAGTGATGGAACTCTACCTGCAAGCACTCTCCATTGATTTTGGAGCGATTTTTGCAGGTCAAGTGAAATTACGGCAGCCTACCCAGGCAAATATGCGAGTAGTCTTAAGTCGATCGGATTTAACCACCTCATTCAATACACCTTTTGTAGTTGAAAAACTCCAGAAGCTGAAGTACCAAGAGCAATCTCTGCACTTTCAAAACACTGAAGTCAGCTTCGGAACCGACAAATCAATTCGGCTTCAGTCCGAAATTACCGTAGGCGATGCCAGCGAACCGGTCAAAATAGATATTACTGCTCAATTGCAAGTAGAAGACAGACGCAAAATCCAATTTGTCAGCGTTACTTACGGCGGTGACGAGCAAGCAGTAGACTTGGGTCAAGCTATAATTGCCCACGTAAATAACTTGCTAGACTTAGACAAATTTGCCTTAGAAGGCACTCAACTGCGAGTAGACCGCTGCCGAGTTCAGAACGACGAGCTGGTTTTCTACGGTTGGGCTGGTATCGAGCAATTCCCCAAAGGTAAGCGCTAAGCCTCAGCCTGCTGAGCTGGCCAAATCCGATTTGTTTGAGGAATTTTATCAGAAGATTGGGTTTAAAACCCCGTCCTTTTAGGACGGCTTTTTCCATTTTCAAGTAAAATAACACATCCATCTAAACAAATGAATATGGTACAATAACCAGATCAGACAAGATTTAAAAACCTACCCCCGGACTGGGGGAAAGTCTACGCCCAAAACATTCACAGAGGAGATATGACTACACACCTATGTGCTTTTCGTGGTCAGCCTGGGAACCCTATTACTAGGGATATTAAGATCGAAATGTCTTAAGAATCCTCGTGCCTTCAGGGCCAGGAGTGTCAAAGCTTAACAGCACAACCCGCGTAGGCGGGTTTTGCTATTTTAGCGACAGTTTTTAAGCTGTGGCGCTGCTAGGGTAAGGTGGCGCTATAGCCTTGCTCGCAAAAATTGGGTACACCCAAACCTGTGTGGCCAAGCTATATGTCATTGTCAGCTATACGCGAAGCAATCGCCTAGACTATATAGCCTTTCTCACAAAAATTGGATACACCGAAACCTGTGGTGCCAAGGTTATTAAGTTTGATTTCATACCTCATCTGCCCAAGAAATTCTATATATTCCGGCGTATTTTGCGAAGTAAGCTGTCGCGCATTTAATCGATCGACTACTGCGTACTTAAACTCTTGTGGGGTCGCCACTCCTAGCCCACCATCAAGCTTAAATTTAAATGCAAAATAGTTGATTCACTGGGATTCTATTCTCGCCTCACAATCAGCACTCAGGTTGATGCGATCGCACAAATTACTTTGATAGACTTAGACATTCCTAAACGCAGAAACCGGGTTTGAGGGACGAAATTCTCTGGTAAAGGGCGATCGCTAGGAGTTGAACAACCCGGTTGATGAGAGTCGCGAGGGCGTAAGTCCTGTGAGAAAATAAATAACCCCAAAAGAGGAAAAATGCTCGGAATTTATTTATTTTGTATCTACGTCGCAGTATTGTCCGTGTTTGCTGGCTCCCGCCCCCGCAGCCCTGAGAAATGGTGGGTAGAAATCGTCACAGATTTGCCCCGCTGTACCTACTATTTTGGCCCCTTCGACACCGACAAAGAAGCCTCCAGCAATATTCCGGGCTACATCGAAGACCTGGAAAGCGAGAAAGCCAAAAGAGTTAGCATCCGCATCAAACGGTGTCAGCCTTCGGAACTCACGATTTGCGACAGTGAATTCTCAGAGAGTATCGCGGCTTAAGAATTTTGATAGTCCAGACTCCAGAAACCGGGTTTTTTGACTAAAATACTCCATCTATCGCGAGGGGTATCTGTTAAATAACCCGGTTTCTGAGCGTCAAGAGAGCCTAAGTTTTGTTTGAGTTTTCAATTACCTCAAGCCTCCACAATAATATTAAGCCTCAGCTTGGCCTAGTCCTTACCTTGCGGACTTCGTATTTGTAGTGGTGGCTGAAAAGTCGGAATCATCTCCATCAAAGTGCAGATTTTATCCACCATTAACTGCCAAAAGTTATCGGGATCAAATCAGCACTGAGGATGAGCCGATCGCTCTCGTTGCGTTGATAAATTGAGAACAGTAAAAACTACTTAAATCTTCCCAGAGGTAAATATGTTTGAAATCTCTATGTTGGGTATGTTTTTCACGGCTTTTTGGGTGCTAGCTCAACCTGCTAGCAGCACTCGACGCGACGAATGGTGGGTAGAAGTGGATACAGATTCGCCAAAGAGTACCTATTACTTTGGGCCCTATGACAGCAGACAGGAAGCTTCCGACAACTCGAACTACTACATCCGAGACTTGGAGAACAAAGGCTCTAAAAAAATTAGCATCAACATCAAACAAGGTAGTCAACCTACTCAGCTAAGAGCTAGTGAAGAGTCTTGAGAAAGTGGGAAAGTGCAAATTACGGGCGAATAAAATTTGAGTTGTTAACAGGGTTTTTTTAAAATGAGATCGCGCTTGCATACTGTAGGGACACAACAATGCTGTGTCCCTGGCCAATCTTGAAGAAAGGGTATTATTTGCGTCCGAGAAATGCACGTTTTTTCAAAGCACCATCTGATTGAGATTACTGCGAGGATTAAAAGTACGATTTGCTTGAATTTTCTCGTAGGCCTCGCGTTCGACAGTGGTGAGTTCTTTCGGTGGCACGATCGCAATTTTTACCAACAAATCAGTCCGCTCATTTTTCTTGGGTTTCGGCCATCCTTTGCCCCGCAACCGCAAACACTGACCCGAACGAATCCCGGCTGGAAATTTCACAGTGATCATACCTTCAGGCGCCGGCACTTCAATTGAAGATCCCAACACCGCTTCGTCGGGAGTTATCGGGACTTCGCAGACCAAATTCTCTCCCTCAAACTGGAAGAAAGGGTGAGGCAACACTTCTAGTTTTAGGTATAAATCTCCCTGTTGCTTCGTGTACGAGTCAACTTGACCTTTGCCTTTTATCCGAATTTTGCTGCCGGTTTTCACTCCGGCTGGAATTGAAACTTCCCCCGTGGCGACTCGCTTGGAAGTGCCCCGAAATGCTTCCCCCAGAGTCAGGGAAATGGCGACCTCGGTGTCGAGAGAGCTTCCTGCGCTGCGGTTTTCGTACCCCGCGAAATCTTCAAATCCGCCAAACCCGGTGGGCCCGCCGCTGGTGTTGCGGTAGTTGCTGTAATTCCACTTGGGGTTGCGGGCACTACCCGGACTACTACCTGCGCGACCTAACAAGGCATTGATAAATTCGTCAAAACTGCCGTACTCGCTGAAGTCAACCCCGCCAAAGTCTACATTCGTACTGCCCCCGCCCGGCCATCCACCTGGAGTTGTGGCAGCTTGCTTCCAGTATTGACCGTATTGATCGTATTTTTTGCGTTTTTCAGGGTCTGAGAGCACTTCGTAAGCTTCGTTTACTTCTTTAAAACGAGCTTCGGCTTCTTTGTTGCCGGGGTTCATGTCCGGGTGATATTTGCGGGCTAGTTTGCGGAAAGTTTTTTTTATTTCGTCAGAAGTGGCAGTTTTGTTGAGTCCCAAAATAGCGTAATAGTCTTTAAAATCTGTTGCAGCCATTAAGCAATCCCCTCTTTATTAGTTGTTATTTGTTAGTTGTTAGTTGTTAGAAAGAATAAATCCCAAATTAGCCGCAGGATGGCGCATTAGTATAATGCCAGTAGCCGAAGTGCCTGCGACATCTCATTCAAATTATAGGTTATCAAAGGTTGGGACTCGATCGAGTTCGGTTGTTGCTGGGCGTTCGATCGCAATTTCCGCACTCCGCTGCTGTTTAAGATTTTATAGCATTCGGCTCTCTCGTGCACAAGGCAGCCGGAGCAGTGGGCTCTAGAAATGATTTTGGCATTCGACAGCAAAAACAATGCTTTCCTCAATTAAGGAACGTCCTTACCCTATAGGCCGTTGCTATAGCTGTGAGCTTTGAGACGGTGAAACTCCTGCGGCGAAAACTTTTGGGGAGTTATGAGGCTTAGGGCTTTCGGGAGGCGGCAGCCCGATTGAGGTGAGGGGGGGAAAGCTGCTGCTGTTGCGGGCGCGAGCCCAGGAGGGTTGACTTGCGCGGACGATCGATTTTTTTTGCTCTTTTTTTCCGGGGCGCGGTGCGATGGCTACGCCCCGGCTTACGCCTACGAACTTCTCGATCTGAGCTTGATCACCCAATCCAAATCTTAGCAGGTTTTCATCAGCAAGTTCGGTCAAATCTGGTGTCTGAATTGTGACTATATAATACCCTAAATTGCGCCGTTTTTACACAAAATTTCTAGATATTTTTTATTCACATCAGACCCGTGCTAGAGAATTTTATTTTTACAACCTCTGAATAGATTTTAATCAAACTAATATAACATAATTTCTCCCCTGTCTGTTAGCTACATCACACACTTTTATAAAACATTAAGATAGGATAGTAGAGCGATAAGCTTTTAACGGTACCAGGGTGCTAACATTATGAATTATTTGCTAAGTTGGCCTTGCGGCTGCTGCGACGATTGGAAAGATAGTTCCGAGAGTGCTGTGGTACTCAGAAACGGGCAGCGTATTTGTCAGTCGTGCTACCAGCGCAAATACAAAAATCAGAAGCTATTCGCCAGACGCAGGCGAGCGGACATATCTGTATCACGGCAGACAGTAACAGAGACTGTCGCTTATTAATAATGCGCGAGCCTTGGAAGAAAGCCAAGTATTTCGACAACCTCGCATCAGCGGTGGGAATTAATAATCAACAAAAAAAAGAATGAATTTCGTCATCAGTCATCAGTCATCGGTCATTGGTGATCTGTCACTAATTTCATTATTTATCATCAGTCACTTGAAAAGCAGGTAACAGATTTTAACTTAAAAAACTAATGACTGACGACTAATGACTAATGACTAATAACTAAATGATAGTTCCATCAGGAATCGTGGCATTTTTCAGAACTACGATAATGCCGCTGCGGATGTAAAAACCTTGGTTTTCGCGGTTGGCTTCTTCCACTCGGTCTTTATTAATTATTTGAACATTGCGGCCGATGCGGGCATTTTTATCCACAATCGCGCGGCGAATTGTAGTATCTGCACCGATACCGAGGGCGACGCCGCCGCTGTCCAAACTCGAATGCCGTTCGGCGTCGGGTTCGTAGAAGTCAGCACCCATCACCAGGGTGTCTTGAATCGTACATCCAGCTTCAATGCGCGATCGAACTCCCAACACAGAATGGTCGATCCGGCACTGTTTGAGAATGCAGCCTTCAGCAATAATCGATTCAGTCACGTGAGTATCTAAAAGCTTAGTCGGCGGCAAGAAACGCGGGCGAGTGTAAATCGGCGCATTTTCATCGTAGAAACTGAAAGGCGGCTGAGGCTGTTTTGTCAGAGCCAAGTTAGCCTCGTAAAAAGCCTCAATGGTTCCGATATCTTCCCAGTAATCGTCAAACAAATAAGCTTGAACGTTGTGGTCTTTTGCATTATTCGGAATAATCTCTTTACCAAAATCAGTTTGGTTGGGAGATTCTTTCAGAAGTTTAATCAGAACTTCTTTTTTGAAGACGTAAATCCCCATCGAAGCAATGTAAGGACTTTCCTGAGCCTGCTGCGCTGTCAGTCCCAGTTTAGTAGTATCCACCTGCATTTGTTTGAGCGCATCGCCTTTTGGCTTTTCGCTGAAAGAAACAATGCGGCCGTTGTCGTCTATTTTCATCAAACCAAAATCCGAGGCCCGCTTCTCGTCCATAGGCAACACCGAGAGGGTGATATCGGCGTTGGTTTCGCGGTGTCTCTGCACAAACTTCTGGTAGTCCATGCGATAGAGGTGATCGCCCGAAAGAATCAAGTATTCGTCAACGTCCCACTCTTCTAGCAGCCAGAGATATTGGCGAACTGCGTCGGCTGTCCCTTGAAACCAGTTGGGGTTTTCCTGAGTTTGCTGGGCGGCGAGCACCTCGGCAAATCCCTCGGTGAAGCCCGAAAACTGGTAGGTGCGAGCGATGTGACGGTTCAGGGATGCCGAGTTGAATTGCGTGAGGACGTAGATTTTGACTATTTCCGAGTTGATGCAGTTGCTGAGAGGAATATCGATGAGGCGATATTTGCCTGCGAGGGGAACTGCGGGTTTGGCTCGCAATTTGGTTAGGGGGTAAAGGCGGGTGCCTACACCGCCACCGAGGATGATGGCTAAAACTTTTTTCAAGGAACTTTCTCCCTAGGGTCGATTAACTCTCCAAGTACAGTGTCGGATGGTGAGGGCTTCTTGACAAGGGGGGGGAGCAAGGAAGTTTTGAGTTTTGAGTTAGGAGTTGAGTCGCTTACACAGAAACCGGGTTGTTTAATCCAAATACTTCTTCAAACCCTCAATAAGAGTTAAAAAACCCGGTTTATGAGAGTTGGAGTGCTTCCGGGACAGGAGTTAAGAGTTTTGAGTTGTGAGTTAAAATACCCATCAATCCATAATGGATATTTAAAAAAGTTTTGAGTTGTGAGTTAAAATACCCTTCCCTAAATAAAGGCAGTTTAAGGAAAGAATAAGGTTCGGGGTTTTGGCTGTTAATAACAAGTTTTTTGGGTAAATTCCCCGTTTTCACAATTTCTCGATCGAGGCTCATGGTGCTGTTGTTCTTTTTCAAGGCAGGTCGATACTCGCACCGCCACGCCCACTGACCGAAAGCATGCAGGATACAAGCCCCCGGATTCATCCGTCCAGAAATAAAAAACCTGTATCCGAGAAACTTGCCCCCCGAATTTATCCGTGGGGTCAATGCTTCCATTCTTTAATCTAAAATCTAAAATCTAAAATCTAAAATCGATTGACGCTCTGTATGGGCCCAAAGTGCGCTCTGGTTCTGCTTGAATTTGATCCGGTTCTTTTTGCTGGCGTTCCTGTTATCTGAGTTTGTCCGACTCCACACCAGTCAGAAAGCGCCGCCCGTCGGGACGATAAATTTCTAGGTAGAGTCAGTTTTCAGTCTTAGATTGACTGCAAATTTGTGTAATATTTTACAATTTGTCGATCGAGAAAATTGCAGAAAATGTCTATTCTCTACCAAAAGCTAGATCCGCAACAAACATCTGCTACTGTAGCCTAACCCCTAAAAGCTAGAAAAAGTGTATGCAAATTCAAACGCCGGACTGGGTTAAAAACGCCGTATTCTACCAAATATTCCCCGATCGCTTCGCCAAAAGCAAACAGCCTCGCAAACGCATGCTGCAAAACTTCATGTGGGAAGAATGGCAGGCAATGCCCACCCTGCAAGGCTACAAAGGTGGCGACTTGTGGGGCGTGATGGAACAGCTAGACTACTTGCAAGACTTAGGCATTAACGCAATTTACTTCACCCCCATATTTCAGTCGGCCAGCAATCACCGCTACCACACCCACGACTACTATCAAGTCGATCCGATGTTGGGTGGCAATCCAGCTTTTAAAGAGCTTCTAGACGCCGCCCACGATCGCAATATCAAAGTTGTCCTCGACGGCGTATTCAACCACGCCAGCCGCGGCTTTTTCTTCTTCCACGACATCCTCGAAAACGGCCCCGGTTCTCCTTGGCTCGATTGGTTTAAAATTGAAGGCTGGCCGTTATCTGCCTACGACGGCAATTTTCCTGCTAATTATGCCGGTTGGGATGGGAATCGAGCCCTTCCTGTATTCAATCACGACAATCCCGAAGTGCGAGAATACATCATGGAAATCGCCGAATATTGGATTGAATTCGGCGTCGATGGCTGGCGGCTGGACGTTCCTTTTGAAATTAAAACTCCGGGATTTTGGCAGGAATTTCGAGACCGAGTTAAAGCAGTTAATCCCGAAGCTTACATTGTCGGCGAAGTCTGGGAGGATGCGAGAGAATGGCTCGACGGCACTCAATTTGACGGGGTAATGAATTATCTTTTTGCTGCACCGACTATTGCTTTTGCAGCGGGGGACAGGGTAGATTTAACTCAAATTGAAGGCCGTGCTTACCATCCCTACCCACCGCTTTTTGCTAAAGAGTACGGCGACAAAATTCAGCAGGTTTTGGAACTGTACCCGTGGCCAATACAGCTAACTCAACTTAATTTGTTAGCCAGTCACGATACTGCGAGGTTGTTAACAATTGCAGGAGGCGATAGAGCTAGTGTCGAACTCGCAACTTTGCTGCTGTTAACTTTTCCCGGAGCTCCTAGCATTTACTACGGCGATGAAGTTGGTTTGCCCGGTGCTCTCGATCCCGATTCTCGTCGCAGTTTTCCCTTACAAGGTCAGTGGGAACTTGATGTTTTAGATTATCACAAGCAGTTGATAGCTTTGCGGCACAAATACGCTGCCCTCCGCACTGGTTCGTACCAAGTTCTGTTTGCTGAGGGAACGGTTTACGTTTTTGCCAGAATTTTGGGGGATGAGGAAATAGTTGTTGCTGTCAATGTCGCGACCGAAGAAGCTAATATTAGCTTTGAGCCAGCTAGTTTGAAATCTCCTCACGATAAATTGCTGTTCGGTAAAGGCGAGTTTGTTTGGAAAGGTGACGGGGAAACTCGGCATTTAGAATTGATGCTGCCGGCGCGATCGGCATTGATTTTAGGTTCGGATAATTAGTTCAGCAATTACGCAAGTGTCACGATTCAATCGACTTGTAGGGTGCGTCAAACCGATTGATGGACGGATGATCCAGGGTTTTGGCTCTGACGCACCTTACTAATTGTGACACTTGCGTAAGTTCTCTAGTTTAAAATGTAATGTGCGCCCATAAGCACCCTACTAAATTTAGAGAGGCCGCAAGTTTGATTATGCGGCAACCAATGCTGGTATTAGCACCGCATCAATGATATGAATGACGCCATTGTCGGCAAGAATATTGGAAGTGAGAACTTTAGCATCATTCACTTTAAGTCCGTCAGAAGTATCAATTCCTACCACAGAACCTTCCACTGTTTCAGCAGAACTTAACTCAAGCAAATTCTCAGTTAGTACCTCGCCAAACAGAATGTGATAAGTCAGAATTTTCTTGAGCTTGGGTATGTCTTCCAGCCAAGACGTAATAGTGTTCGTAGGAATTTTGGCAAATGCCTCGTCAGTTGGTGCTAAGACGGTGTAGGGGCCCGGACTTTGCAATAAATCTAACAAACCAGCCGCTTCAATAACAGTCACGAGGGTTTTGAAAGAGCCGGCATTGGTGGCAGTCTCGACAATATCAGCCATGATGTTTTTCAGGAGTGCAAATAGCAGAAAATGAATCAGAGGCGACACTCATTTTAGCAATTTACAAATAGCAGAAAATGAATCGGAGGGATGATGATTATTTTAGTCATAAAAAACACTCGGTAAGTGGGAAACTCAGTGACTTCAGTCCTGAGAGGAAAACGACCCGGCGATTTCAAGCGCCGTGAATCTTCAAGTTCAAAATGAGTAATTGTAGCCATCTTTGTGATGAACAATTTTGCAGTATTTATGGCTAATCCCTTGCATCAATTCTGATGCCGAGATATTAAACGAACCCGTCGTTCTAACCGCAACTCGACCAACATATTCACCAATTTTCTTGCCACTGGTAACGACTGCTTTTACAATGTCGCCCGTTTGAAAACCTTTGACAAACTTGTTTCTCGGAACGTACCGAGATGGAAAGCCAAATTTGTCTGTGCGGCACATTTGACGAGTTCCGTGTCCAGTCGCCTTGATTAGCAATGGTTTACTCGTTACTACAGACAATGATTCAAGTTGACCGACACAAGCAGCATCAAGCCAATGAGTTTTAGGTAGTTGCAGTCGAGTACGATTAAACTTGGTCAGTCCACCTGAACCAGTTAAGACGGGCAACCCCGTTTCTTTCAGTCGAGAGAACAGCGCCCATCGAGTCGAATTCACGGCAGCAGCATCCTTGAGCGGACGTTTTGCTTGTGCAAGAATGTGCTTCAAAATGTCAGGTTTTTTGGCTAAGAATTGCTGAACATCTTGAGTACCTTTCTTCTGGTTGCACTTCTCGCAAGCAAGGCAGAGATTAGAAATTCGATTGCTTCCACCCTTGGCTTTTGGATGAACGTGTTCAACTTGCAAAGGTACGTTTTCAAGGTTGCAATAAGCACATTTCCTGTTCCATTTATTCAATAAATACTCGCGGATTTCGTACCCACATAAAATGCCTTGCTGGTACTCCAGTCCACTAATTTCTGGGTTTTCTAGTTGTTGTAGATCGAATCTGACAAGCTCTTGAACGATTAGACTGATTGGTGCAAGTCTGCGTAATTTGTTGACCCAAGTTAGGGTGGTTTCTACCCGGTGCTGCAAAGATGGTGCTAACCAACCTTTTTGGCGGGTACGGTTTAAAAACCTTGCTTGGCGGTAGCGAGTATGACGGTTTCGTCTTCCTCGACGCAGTGCGCGACGGGAATCAAGACTTGCTTTGATGGCTTGACCTCGATGAGTTAGTTCAGCGCCAAAAATTACTTTCTCACCTTCTAGTAAAGCGATGCCAGTAGTTTTAGAACCTGGATCTAACTTGAGACTAATTGATTCAATAGTTGCTGTTATCACCTTTTTGAGAATAATTGTGAATGGGAACCGTCTAAAAACAGCCGCTTTGCCGGCAGTTAACAACTTATGAGCCATTGAAGGCTTGCAAGGTGTTAGCGGTCTTTTGTTTGTATCAAGTACGAAAATAAAATTGGACATTGTTGCGTCCCTCCACTTGCGTGTAATGTTAGCTTCGCCAAGGTTATAAGAGCTTTTTAAACCTGCAACACTGCCTCAGTGACTTTAAGACTGTTTAGTTGCAGATGACAGAGCAGGGAACTAGCTTCGCATTCGCCTGGTGTCGTGACTAAAATAACGTAGATTTCAAGAATCTTAGGCTGGTCAGCATAGCTTGCAATTTCTTACAAGCTCAGTCTCTTTAGAGCTGAGTTACTGACTATAAGTTAATTCGGTTGCCGACCCTGATGGCTCGGCCCGATCGACCTTTTTGGCTTATACTTGGCTCGCCTCCTCCCCCTTGCGGAAAAACTGCTTTAAAATCTCTCCGGGTTCTCTGTCCCAGGTGTCGATATGTTCGTAAATTAAGCCGTCTTTATCCAGTTTATAAGTAGAGTAGCCGTTAAAAAAAATCCGAGCTTTCCAGGGAACCCGCAGTGTCCCGCGAACAGTCCAATTTGCCACAATAGTATCAGGGGCTGTCTGACCTACGTCGTGGAGGTCGAAGTAAATCTCGTTAAAGAATAGCTGCCCGTGAAATCGCAGAGTCCAAAAGATAATGCGATAGTTGATTTTTCCTTTAAATTTGTTAACAGGGTCTTGAAAATAAACATCTTTTGTGTAGATGTCGTAGGAGATGTCTTTTTCAAAAAGCGTCGGGAGATCCGCTTTCAGGGTGTCTACTGCTTGTTCTACCTGCATTTGATATTCGATCGCGCTCAAACTACCACCTTGTGACAGTATTAATTTATGACTTTAAATGAATAATCTCGATCGGCAGCGGGAGGAGAAAAAAATTGATACTTCAACCAGCTCTAATCTTACCTCTAATTATATTGTCCCCCTCGGCCTTTCTGCTGACCCGGACTTGCGAACTCGAAACCTTGGCACAGATTTGACAGAACACCCCCACTCCTCTGACATTCTCGCAGAAATCAACAGCGGCAAGCTGTTGATGGTAGATAGCCGTCGCCGGAACGGCCTAATTTTGATTAAACGTTTCCACGCGGAGTTTGCCGGGCCTGGGGCTGCCGTTGGGGGCGCTTTTGATGTTGACTCTCAGCAGGCGATTCCCGTGGGCGATTTTTGTTTGGTTTGCCCTCAATCTCCCGAAGAAATACAGAAAGCTTTTGGAATTCGGCGGCAGTGGGTGCGGTTAATGGAACAGTTAACGGCAAAGCCAGCAGCTTTGGAACGCGCACAAATGGTTTTAACTCAGTTTGAACAATATTTGGATTGGGAAACGGTGGCACAAATTCCCGATGAAGCTTTGGCACTTTTAGTAGGCGTATTTCCTCAAACCATTCGGGCGGCACGGCAGATTGATAATTAAAAATGTTATTGCATCATTTTAGCCGTAGGTTGGGTTGAGGAACGAAACCCAACGCAACCGATGTTGATGTTGGGTTTCCACTATCGTTCCAACCCAACCTACGCAAGATTTGTTGCAAAATTAATATTCATCATTCCTGACCAACTTCATTGTCCCATTCAATCAGAACATTCGCGCCCCAATCCCTTGAATAAGAACCATCCTGCACATAGCGATGAAAACTGGAATATTCCCAATCCCGTGGTGCGGCAACTAATCCATGCTTGACCGGATTATAATGAATGTAATCCACATGATTTGCCAAATCCACTTCATCTCTAATTTGATGCTCCCAAAACCGCCTCTGCCAGATAGCTTGCTCACCTTTTTTCAAACGAGATACTGAACGAGTTTGTTTATATTGCTCAGGACAATTACGACTGAAATAATTCTTGATCGATCGCCAGCGAGTTGAAAAATTAGCATCTTGATCTGGCAGCGTCCAAATACAATGGAGATGATCTGGTAAAACAACAATAGCATCAATTGTAAAGGGAAATCCACCTATAACATTGCGGAATGCAGCGCGAAGCAGCTCTACCATTTCGGGGTCAGAAAATAAGCGTTGGCGCTGATACGTAACAATAGTAAAAAAATAGGTAGCTCCGGGAGTTTTTAGACGACGATACTGCATGTGCTAAGCACTGATTTTTATAGTGTAGGTTGGGTTGAGGCACGAAACCCAACATTCTGTATAAGCCGTGGAGTTGAGAAACGAAACCCAACATTATTAATCAATTGGGTGTTTGGCAGAGCGAAGCGTAGGGTTCGCTATCACTTAACCCAACCTACAGAATACCAGCTACAAGCTCCACTCGGCATTCTGCAAAACGACTCGATAGCCATCTGGGTCTTGAAAGGTCACTCCATCTTTGTCCCAGTAGGGATTGTAGGAGTTTACAGGCTCAAATCCCATTGCTTTCATTCGCTCAACAGCCTGCTGCCATTCTTGTTGGTTAGGAAGGTAAAAGACGATAAGATTGTCTTGAGTTGGAGCGCCACCTACAATATGTCCCCGTTGATGGATAAATTCAAAGTGGTGGCTTTCTCCTGGCATCCCAACCATTACTCCGTCAAAACCTTCATGGTTTTCAAAACTATCGAGGATTTGCAGCCCTAAACCCTCTGTGTAAAAATGAACAACTCGATCGAGGCAATCCGTTGGACGAGCAACCCGTAAAACCTTTCCTTGAAGCATATATATCTTCTCCTAAGTTATTTTTGTGTCAAGCAGAAACTGGAGACCGAATATTATGAGTTGTCAAAAATTTCTCCAATTCGATCGACTGTCCGCTGATTTTCCTCCGGGCTACCCACCGTAATTCGCAAACCTCCCCCAGTATGCCTAATTAAAGTACCTCCCTCTTTTAGCTGCTGCATCATTTGTTTGTGTTCCTGTTCGGCAGATTCGCCCTCGCTGGCTTTCACGCGCAGGTAAACGAAGTTAGCCGCACTCGGCCAAACTTGCAATTTTTGATGCTGAGTTAGCGCTGCAATTAATTTGGCTCTTTCTGATAGAGTTTCTGGAATAGTTGCTAGCAATAACTGCCGCTGCGCTAGAGCTAACTCGGCTGCAGTTTGCGAGAAACTGGGAAGGTTGTAGGGGAGACGGATTTTTTCTAAGGCGGCTGTGAGTTCGGGATGGGCGATCGCATATCCGACTCTCATTGATGCTAGCCGAAATGCTTTGGAAAATGTCCGCAAAATTATCCAATTCGGGTGGTTGTGCAATTGGTCGGCTAAAGTATTTTGGCTGAATTCAAAATATGCTTCGTCAATTACTACTAATATCTCTTCGGGTAAAGTTGACAACCATTCTATTTCATCGGTTGTCAAAGCATTGGCTGTGGGCGAATTGGGGTGAACGACAAAGACGGCGCGCACGGGGGGATTTTGATTTTGGGCGATCGCCCTTTTAGCCTCCTCGATATCGATTTCAAAATTCTCCTCTTTCCGCTGAACACTCACAACGGGAATGCCGAGGGTTTGGGCGATTATTCCATACATCGAAAAGGTGGGATTCGCTACCAAAATAGAGCCTTGGCCGCCTAAACAAGTAGCTATTAAGATGGATCGAATTAGTTCGTCGGAACCGTTGCCCACAGAAATATTGTCGGCTGTAATGGCGGTTTTTGGCCGTGTAACCCCCCCTAGCCCCCCCTTGTTAAGGGGGGGGACATTTAGGGATTCATTGACGTATTGGGCGATCGCCTCTTTGAGCGCTGCGTGGCCTCCGTCGGGATAACGATTTGTCTCAATTAACTGCTGGTAAGTCCAAGCTAGCTTTTTTTTTAATTCTTCTGGCAACTCGTAGGGGCATTCATTGGTATCCAGGCGATCGATCGCACTTTCCGAGTGCGCTGATTCTCCTGATGTGCCGCCCGGATGGGGAGTGTATGCGGTAAGTTCGGCTAAATCTTTTCGGATAAAGGGAAGCATGGTATAATTTACGACTTTTTATTTTAGATTATCTGCTTAGAAGCATCTGAACTTAGCATAGAGCTTGTTCTATCTCGAAAGCAAGAGGAGAGGGGGATTTAGTTTCTGTCGATCGATTGATGCGTCGGCTGTAACAAATTGATTATTTTGATAAAGTAACTGCTGATATTTGGAGACCGAGTATGAAAGTTAAGCCTTCCGATTTATCTAAAAATGCCGCCGCTACCCTCATAGCTTTGAGTTTGGCTGTTCTCCCTTCAGCTATGCCTGCCTCAGCTCAAACCGAGTCAGCTCCGGCACAGAACAATACTGAGTCTAATGGAGTTGTTCTAGACACCACTCCCCTTCAAGAAAGCAAGGAAGACAACAATCATTGGGGTGCTTTGGGTTTGTTGGGCATCCTCGGTTTGGCGAATCTCTTTCGCAAGGATGAACCCAAACGCTACCGCGATCCGATGGGCGAATAATTTTTTAAACTGCCATCGCACCAGCCAAAAACCCAATCAACCGTCGTGGATTCAGAAACCGGGTTTTTTACCTAAAGACTGGATTATTGCCTTTAATCCAACCAAAAAATCCGGTTTCTTTGATATTATTGATGGCTATTTTAGCCACAAAGTTTATTCAATCGCGCCACAAAGCAATCCCGCCCAATAAACCGCTCACATTGGGTACTATTTTAACCTGTGGCGGTAACTCAACAGCAATCTTTTTAGTATTGCCGCCGCCGATGTAAATACGATCGCAATTAAAGAGATTTTGCAGATAGGTGAGCGCTTTTTCCAGACGGCGATTCCATCTTTTGGAGCCCACTGTATCTAATGCCGATCGCCCTAATTGCTGTTCGTAAGTTTCCCCTTTGCGAAACGGGTGATGTCCTAATTCTAGATTTGGCACCAAGATACCATCGACAAATAAGGCAGAACCGAAACCGGTGCCAAGGGTAATTACTAATTCTACCCCCGTCCCAGCAATTGCTCCCAATCCTTGAATATCGGCATCGTTAGCCACTCGCACAGGTTTTCCCAAGCGATCTTTGAGGGTAGTTTCTAGGTCAAAATCTATCCAAGACGGATCTAAATTCACTGCGGTTTTGATGACGCCTAGACGCACGACACCGGGAAAACCGACGGATACTCGGTCAAATTCCCCTTGTCCGCTTGCTAAAGAGGCGATCGCCTCTAGTACGGGTTCCGGTTTCGGTGGTTGAGGCGTTTCTAAACGGCTGCGTTCCGTTTGGGGCTCGCCTTCATTGTCCAAAACCATAACTTTGATGCCACTTCCGCCAATGTCAACGGCTAGGGTGCGAGTCGATCGATCTTGTTCAGTCATTTGAGTGTTAAGACTTGCAAGTTGGTCAAATTTTAATTTTTGAATTGGCAAAACTTTTGAATCGCTTCCCACATTTCCGCTAGGACATTTCCCAAAGAATGATCGTCTTCTAATTCGATTAATTGCACCCAGGGACGGTTAGCGGCAAAATTTCTGCTAGCTTGAATCGGTATTATTGTATCATGCTTCCCGTGGAGAATTAACGTAGGCACGGAGCGCATTAATTTTTCTTCAGGGTATTGAGCCATATCTGCCACAAACTGATAATTCAGCGGCAGATAACCTTGTTCGCCGTAGTGGTAAACGGGCAAATATTTCTCAGACTGCCATTTTTCTAACTGTTGCTGTCCCAGCAGCGGCAGCCAGTGGGAGATAAAGTCAAAAGCCGGTGCTAACAAAACTATTTGTTTTACGGACAATTGTCGATCGGCCAACCAAGCCGCTGTCAGCCCCCCAAAACTAGACCCTATTATTGTAACTCCGCCTAATTCTTTTACCTTTTCTGCCGATTGCGAGGATTGGGTTTGCAGAAAGTCTGTTTCTATTTGCTGCAACTGACGGGTGAGGGTGAGGCCGGAAAAATCGTTTTGATTGAGATCGGGAGTTTTTAGGTCAATTTCTAGGGACGAAAAGCGCTCTCGGAAATATTTTGCCTTAAGGGAATCGGGACTTGAAGCAAATCCGTGTAAATAAATGTAACTCGAATCGTTCTGTAGATTCATCCAGAAAATTTTATGAGACTTCTCAACTAATTATTTTAACTTAAAATGAGTTATTAAATAAAAAAATAAGACCCTAAGTAGATGAACATATTTACTGATTATCCCAAGAGAGAAATCCATCGCATAGACTTGAAATCGCTTACTTTTTAGACGAATTATCCGAAGAGAGAAAGCCATCGCGTAGATTACAGAAAACCAGCGTTTATCGATGCCTGTATTTATTGATTTATACCTGCTTACAATGAATCGCAGAGTGCGAATTACGCACCCTGCAATTCACTCTAAACTACTCGTCAATTACTGCGGTTTTTGACCGTTTTGCATCCGGTTTTTAGCATTTTGTCGGCGCTGCTGCATCAGTTGAGCTAATTGGCTACGTTGTTCGGCAGTGAGCACTTCTCGCATTGCGAGTGTAATTTCAAATTGCACCTCTTCCAACTGCTGCCTCAATCCCATTATTTGACGGTGTTTGTCGCGTATTTGGCTGGCATTTTCCTTGCCGGACATCATCGTTTCCAATTCTTGTCTGGCTTGGCGGACTGCTTGCATTCGCTGGGAAACTTGGTCTTTGTAGCGATCGCGCACTGCCTGCATTTGCTGCTTTTGGTCTGCGCTTAAATTAAGTTTCTCGAACATCCCACCTTCCCTGCCAGCGGGTCGATTGGGACGCTGGTTTTGTGCAATTGTTTCTGGTTCTAGGGGATTGGGAACTGCTATTGCTGCGGCTGTGCTGCCGAGAGTCAGCATTAAAACGGCTAGGGCAGAAATACGACGAATTGACATGAAAATTACCTCTTTGATATTACTTATTTGTGGGCGGTTCACTGTCAGCACCAGGGCTGAAAGTCAACCAGTCTGTTTGTGAGCGATCGGTCATACTTTCTTGCGGAGAATCATGGAGGACACCCTCCCAGTTAGTAACTAAAAATGCTTCTAACTTAGCTGTTTCCTCATCTGGCAATTGTGCAGTCTCAAACGGACGGTAGCCAGACCAAAGAACTAGGAGACCAGCAGCAATCGCAGACGACACAGCCCACTTAGAAACCGATGATATTTTTAACCTGTCATTAGACTTAGGTGACGTAGTTACTGGCGTTTTTTCCCGGTGGGTTTCATTAACAACGCTCGCCTGATTACTTTCTATTGCTGCTAGAATTTTTTGCTCTAAATCTGGTGCAGCTTCAGGAATCTTTGGGCGATGTTGCTTCAAAAAATTAACTAACTCTTGGTCGCTGCTTGGGTTATTCATAGCTCGCTGACACCTTCTTTTTGCAAAAATTGCCGCAGAGAATTTCGGGCATAAAACACGCGAGATTTGACGGTTCCCGCAGGCAGTCCCAAAATTTGGGCTACTTCTTTTTGCGGGATGTCTTCTAAGTCGTGCAGCACCAAAACGCTGCGGTGTTCAAAGCTCAATTGCTCCAGTCCCCGTTGCACTAAATCTTGATAGTGCAACTGCATCAAGTCCGATGTGTTATCTTTGAAAATAACCCGATCCATTGTTTCTTGATTTTTGAGTTGGGAGTCAAAAGAATGCTGTTTAGCAAATGCTTGTCTTTGGTCGGAAGCCACATTCCACGTGATTCGATAAAGCCAAGTAGAAAAGTTTTCCTGGTGCTTGAGTTTGGGCAATCCTTTCCAGACTCGCAGGAATACTTCTTGTGCTAAATCGTCAAGAAGTGAGGGGCCGCAGAGTTGGTAAAGGGTTGACCTGACTTTGTGTTGGTACCGTTGGTAAAGGTAGCGAAAGCAAGTGCGATCGCCCTTTAAACATTGAGCAACTAAGTCCGAGTCGGAACAGTCATCGGTTAAAACATTGGCTGACACAGCTAACACCTGTGAAGTCTCCCCCACCAGTTCGTTATCTGAAGTGTTTAGACAGGGCGATCGCAAAAAAGGTTCAAAGGATTTAAAATTTTTTTTCGACGAGGCGGCAGGTAGGGAAACGGCACTGCCGTGTCCTGATTTTTCCTGTAATTAACGGGTTCCGAGGTGTAAACCTGGGAACCCAGATCCAGAGTCCCAGCCTTGGTTGAGAAAATGGACGCTCTGACTCGCCCCAGAAGCGTTACTTTTACAAGTGATTTAGAAAAGCTATGTATAGCGGTTATCAATTAAGGGAGGTACAAGTTTAGATTGAATAACTGAATAGTTGGGGAATTTACGAATCAATTAAAAAGTCCTCAATACCCCAATTTAAAATCTAAATCTGTACATTATCTACCTGAGAAAAGCTATAGTAGGCTTAGCGCTTTTATTGACCTGAGAGTTTGAGGCGATCGCCTGCCGGTGATATTGCTCTATCCAGGATTGAATTGCCAATTTAAATTCAGCTTTTTGTGCGTCTTGAATTCCTTTTGGATCGAAGCGATCGCAATAATGAATCTCAATCAACAATGCTAACTCTTCGAGACAATATAACTCCGGTTTTTCTTTTTTTAACCTCTCGATCCAATTTTTAAAAGACTCGGAAGGATGGCGAATCAATCCAGACTCATTTAAAGCCTGTTCGATTAAATAAAATTCCGATTTCGGACTCAACGAATCTTTGTTATAAATAGCTTTTAGCCAGCTTTGTTTCTTAGATAAAAGGCGTACATTTTTCTTAAAATTAGGATTACACCTCCAGAAAAATATTAAGATCAGCAGGATGACTCCCCCATACTTCAATCCATTGCTACCTGATAAATATCGCAACCCCAGCAAAATTTTGTAACTCAATAGCGACCATAAATCAGAGATAAATGCCCCTGGGGGAGCAGCAGCATCCTCCATGCTTTGCCAATCAGAAGGCGTAGGATCAAAAGCTTGCCATTTTCCCGCGATATAAGCCAAAGTCCAAGCATGAGCATGGCGACTTCTTACAATATACTGGTTCTCCAAAGAACTAAATTCGTGAACAGAATATCCAACAGCATAACGGGCTGGAATACCGAGTTTTCTCAGGAGAAGTGTCGCAGCAGTAGCAAAATATTCACAATGTCCAGAGCGAGTGTTCAGTAAAAATGTTGATAGAGGCGTAGCATCATTATCTTGGCCCCTAAGCTTCAGTGAATAAACGAAATTTTTTAGGAAAAACCACTCTATTTTATCTAAAATTTGTGGTGGAGACTGGCCTTGAATATCCATTTGGCTGAGGACTTTATTCAGTGCAGCCATTTCTGATTTTGGTATTTGCAGGTCGTCTGCTGTAGGCGGGCTATCTACAGAAAAATTATTATTAAAGTAGCTTCGATAAGCCAGCCTATCAACTTTTCCTACCACTTTAATTGTGCCATATTTATTCTTTTCCATCTGACTGACAGGCAAGGCGTCAATTTTAAAAGTTCCATCTGGCAGCTTTAATAAACCTTGGTTGCCTTGGAGTGTAGCCGAAATAGTAATCGTTGATGGATTCGGTAGTTGGTCGCCTAAATCCCAAGTTGTGCCATTAGTCTTTGGTTGTACGGGAACAAAGTTAGGATTTAAGGCGAGCCACAGTGAAGAGTTGTAGCGATTATAAGTGGCTTCTCTTAGCAGTCGGGGAGGAGTCTGTTTAGCTTCAGGAGCAACTCTAAAAATAATTTCATTTGACTGTTTTAATAATCCCACTGACCCGATGTTTGTTTGTTTTTTCAAAAAATCTGTTTCTTGAGAATTCCCATTACTAAGCCAGGAAATTGCTTGCTGTTCTACTGCTAGGTGAAGTTGGTGCAGACCCATCTGTCCTATAAATCCTATACTGCCAGCAATTAACATCAGACAAAGCCAGAGAATAGATGAAAATCTTTTCGTTCTCACAGACCACAAAGCAATAGCTGTTAAGACAAATATCCCAGCATAAAAAAATATCTCTCTACTATTCGTCGCACTAGCGGATAGCAGACAACAGATAAAATATGGATAATTTAGATTCACCATCAAGGGGTTAAGTGGTGCTTTTTTTGTGGCCTTGTTTAGCCACAAAAACATTAGGCGTATATCCAGACTTTCCTTGACAGAATATACCTGAGCAGCTACCAGTGGAAAGAATACACCAGGAAGCCACTGCAACAAATTATATATCAAGTAAATAGAGCGGTTGGCGACCAGGAGATAAACCAGCAAACAGCACAAAAAAATCAGACATAAATTAGCAATGCGCCTAAAATCACTAGCTGAAAAATCCCACCGATAAGGCCACCAGTTAGCTGCCTCTAAAATCAGAGCAATTGGCAACGCAAAAAACCATAGTCCCGTCTGCCAGCCCCAAAAAATTACACTAACACCCAAAAGAAACACTGGCATTTTCATAATTTCATTAACTCCTCTTGTATTTGACCTAGCTTTAAAATATGGCAGCTTGTTAAGTCATCTTTAATGAGTTCTAAATTTAAGCTATCTAATTGAGCTTCTCGCTCTGTTAAAATTAAAACTAAGGTATGGATACCGCGACTTCTCAGATAATTTACTAATCTTTTTCTAGGTTCGTCCCAGCACAAAAATATACAAATACAACCGCTTAGCAGAGAGATTTTCTCCATCAAAACTGAGGTGAGCGAGTCAAAAACTTTATCCTGACAGGCACCGACGGAGGCGAGAATTTCTAGCATTTTATCAGTAGAGTTCAGCCCTCTGCCAAAGGTAAAACAATAAGCTTCTTGAACGACGAACATCAAATCCAATAATGATTCTTGAGTCTGAACTTCATAGGATAATGAAGCCGCAATTGAAATTGCCTCTTCTAAAATTTCACTATATTTTACATTTTGAAATGTATCCAAAATTAGGGCGTGCCTCACAAAAAATTCATCCTGTTCTTCTTTGACCATTGGCTTACCTGCTTTTGCCCAACTTTTCCAGTGAATTTTTCGTAGCGGATCTCCCGGTCGATAATCCCGCAGAGACCTAAATTCCTCGGAATCTCCTACGGATGAAGCTAATGTTACGCCACCTGATTGATATCTTCTTGAGCCAGGAAGCTGAATTGGTGGTAAATGATATAGTTTGGGTAAAATTAACATAGATTGGGGCAAGGAATTTGTTTTACAAGCATTCCAAATCCCAAAAGGATCTGACCTAGTAACTGTTAGACCACTGAGGCGGATAACACCTCTGCAGGACGGCGTGATTTCACCTACCACTTCTGTTTTGCTATTGGGTGGAAGAGGAGGCAATTCTATGACTTTAGCTGTGGCGCATTGTTTTCTATAAATCAGCCACAGCCAACGATAATAGCCGAAGTATTTATCCAATGAAGTGCGCTGTTCTTCACCCGGTTCAGGTGTTTCTATAAATTCTTGAAAACTTGGGAAGGTGTCGGCAAAATTTTCCCACAATTTCAGGTTATTTTGACTGTGGCTAGTTTTGTTATGAATGAGTATACGGTATTTTAAAGTGACTCCAACAGTTGCAAACTTTGGCAAAAACCGTACTGCATTGAAGCGGAAGCGAAAAAATTTACTAAAAATTATGGCTATTCCTATAATTGACAACAGGAAAGTAAAGATTTGATAAGTCACAGTCTGATTAGTATCTAATCCTAAAATTCCCGCTAAAAGCGTGCAGCTAAGCACTGCTAACCCATTGTTGGTCAATCGCTTCTTTCGCGAGCGATTTACACGCGCACAGAAGCGAAAAATAGCGTAGAAAAAACGTTTCATTTTTTAGGCGGGTACAGGAATAGATTTGATAATTTCTTCAACTACACCTGGGGCCATTCTACCCGAAAAACGCGCTTGAGGTTCCATTACTAGGCGATGAGCGATGACTGATACCGCCTGTTCTTGAATATGTTCAGGCGTAACAAACTCATAGCCATCGAACAAAGCTAATGCTTGAGCAACTTTCATTAAAGCTATGGAAGCTCTGGGACTCGCTCCTAGTTGTACGCCTTCGGCTGAGCGAGTTGCATTCACGATATCTACGAGGTAACGTTTCAATTCTTCACTAATTCTAACTTGCTTTACCTGCTGTTTTAAGCTAATTATATCCTCTAAGTTAACGCAGGTTTGAAGTGTATCAATAGGATGTTGATGGATTTGGTCTCCGAGCAGGTTAACTTCGTCTTCGGGCGAGATGTATCCTAGACTAAATTGAACTGCAAAGCGATCCATTTGGGCTTCAGGAAGTGGATAAGTGCCACGAGATTCTACTGGATTTTGAGTAGCAATAACAAAAAATGGGTCTTTAAGTTTGTGCAAATTTCCGTCAATGCTGACTTGAAATTCTGCCATTGCTTCTAGGAGGGCGGATTGGGTTCGCGGTGATGAGCGATTGATTTCGTCAGCCAAGACAATATTAGCAAAAATAGGCCCTTCGTGGAAATGGAACGTGCGTTGATTGGGGTCGAGCATGGATATGCCCAAGATATCGGATGGCAAAAGGTCAGGTGTAAATTGAATGCGTTTAAAGCTGACATCTACAGATAAGGCTAGGGCTTTAGCTAGGGTAGTTTTACCTGTACCGGGATAATCTTCTAGGAGGACGTGCCCGCCACTGACAAAGGCTGACAGCAATTTCCTGATTGCTGCTGATTGCCCTTTCACGACTTTTTGAATGTTGTTGGAAATCCTTTGATAAATTTCTCTGCCCGACTGAGCGTGATTTTCTGTAATTGCTTTATCCATTATTTATTGTGTTCGTAGCGTCCGGTTACTGTCCCGCTGATTGGCTTCGCTAGATTTAACTATTTACAGCATTTTTCCAATATGTATAAGTTTTTAAACCAATACTTTTTTGATTTTCATTATATATCTCATCCAAACACCTGAAAAGAGCTAAAGCGTAATTTTTCAATCCCAACTCTGTCAAACTTGTGAGAATCCTAGTCAGCCGCAGGTAGTTGTGATTAAATTGTTCAATCCACTCTCTTTTCCTTGACAAATATTCTGGGGACTTGGCAATTACAATTTCTGCGTTTTCCCCTTCGCGGCATTCCAACCCGTAAAACCCCAGCATGACTTTTAGAGATTTGACTAAGCGACTTCTTAACTCTTCACTTGTTCTAAAAGCTTGAATAACCTCATCATTTAAAGTAGGAGCACTGGAATTAAAGCGGCTCTTTTCTCTCAGCGGAAACAGCCATTGAATGTAATTGTGCACGGATTCCAGCTTCTGGTAATCCCACGACCAAATATCCTCGATCGCCCGACCTTGTGAATCAGGCTGCTGGCCGAGATAGAATGCTAAAATTTTGTTTTGTTTGGTTGAATTACTCATTAATCCCTTTACGGGCGGGCAGGATGCCCACCCCACAATAAAATTTAATTTTTCTGTGGAACAGGCATCCTGCCTGTTCTGGAAAATGGTGCAATATCTGAATTTTAACTGACTTTAGGCTGTTAGGCAGGGGTTTAAACCCCTGGCTGCTTCGCCCGCTTTACCGCAGAGTCACAAACTCTTCACCAGTCGATGGGTGAATGCCAATAGTCGCGTCGAAGTCTTTCTTCGTAGCTCCCATATTAACAGCGATCGCCATTCCTTGAATAATCTCCCCCGCGTCTTTCCCAACCATGTGCACGCCCAAAACTCTGTCCGTATTAGTCTCAACAACTAACTTGACAAAAGTCTTCTCATCTGCACCTGTCAAAGAATGAAACATCGGTCTAAACTTGGCTGTATAGCACTTAATTGATTCGGGAAACTTGGCTTTAGCCTCCTCTTCTGTTAAGCCAACTGTAGCTGCTTCCGGCTGGGAAAATACCGCTGACGGGACATTTTCGTGAGTGATTGCTCTCGGATTGTTGCCAAATTCAGTATCTGCAAAAGCGCGTCCTTCGGCGATCGCAATTGGCGTTAAATTGATGCGGTTGGTGCAATCTCCGACTGCAAAAATGTGCTGCTGACTGGTGCGGCTGTCTTTGGTAACGGCGATCGCACCTTTATCTGTTTCTACTCCCGCATTTTCTAAAGCCAATTTTTCCAAGTTGGGTTTGCGCCCGGTAGCGCACAACAGCGCGTCTACTATTAGCGTTCCTTCGGCTGTTCCCGACAGAGTTAATTTTAAGCCTTCGGGGGTTTTCTCAATGTGGTTTATCGAGCTTTCTGTCAAAATGTTTATGCCGTGCTTAATCATTCCTTCTTGCACGTTGGTGCGAATTTCTGTGTCGAACTCGTTCAAAATTAAGTCACGGCGGATGATTTGAGTTACTTGGCTTCCCAACCCGTTCATAATGCAAGCAAATTCGACGCCGATGTAGCCTCCTCCCCAAATTGCCAAGCGTTTTGGCTGCTCTTTTAGTAGGAAGATTTCGCGAGAGGTAATCGCGTGTTCAATGCCGACAATTGGGACTCTTTGCGCTTCTCCGCCGACTGCAATTAAGATTTTGGCTGCGGTAAATTTTTTGTCGCCAACTTCGACGGTGTGGGGGTCAATAAATTTCGCGTATCCTGAGATTAATTCGACTCCGGCTTTTTCGAGGAAGCTGATGTGCAGTTTGCTCAGCCGCCGCACTTCTGCATCTACGGTGGTGACAAGTTTTTCCCAATCAAAGCTGCTTTCTACTGGACTCCAACCGTAGCCCACCGCATCTTCGTAAAGGTGCGAAAATGTGGAGGCGTACACCATGAGCTTTTTGGGGACACAGCCGCGAATTACGCAGGTTCCGCCTACTAAGTCATTTTCGGCGATCGCCACTTTTGCGCCGTAGGATGCTGCTCGCTTGGAACTCGCCAATCCGCCGGAACCGGCACCTATCACAAACAAGTCGTAATCGTATGTCATAATTGTGTTTACCTAAAATCTCCAACTTACCAAGTTTACGTTTAAATTTTCTTAATGATAGCTCAAAAATTTTGCCTTTGAGAACTTCCGATCGCTACATAGATAGCTAATTGAGGGGTAAAAAAACGGGGGACTAGCCGATATTTGGTTATAGGATAGCCCCAAAATGCCATCTGTGATGAAAAGTTTAGCCGTATAAGAGCAGGTGGCCTCACTCGGGAGCATCTCATATTTGTAAAAAAACTTCTTCTAGCTCCCTCCTTCTTCCTCTTTCCTACTGCCTTCTGCCTCCTGCCTCCTGCCTCAAAACTCCAATTTCTAGCTTGGCTGAAAAAGTGAGATGCTCCCCCTCACTCAACCCTACCTGCTTACTGGTATTGTCAGATTCGTTAACTCTGCCCCTACTTTGACTCGGTAGATTGAGCTGGCTCTGTATTCTGATCCTTTGACGCTGTATCATCTGGTTTTTGGATTTGCTTGAGATGAATCTCATTCACCTGATTGATAAAGTTTTCTATTGCCATTTTTGTCATTTGTTGATGTTGGGCTGCGTCGGCTACATCATAGCAACGATAAGCTGGAGTCACTCCTAATACAAATTTCTCCTGTTCCGCTTCTAACAATTCCACAGCCGTGTTAGCAGAAATCCAATTCTCCTGAAAAGGAAAGGAGGTAACTATACTGGCGACTATCGAGGCGACAGCGGGACAAATTACGGGCAGCCATTTGAGCAAAGATTGACCTGGTTCCAATTTGTCTACCAATACTAAAATTGGTGTGACTCCCGAGAAAATCACGGTTGCCAACTGGAAAGTATAGTAAATATTTCTCGAAGTCTCTCTGGTGTTTTTATAGTCGTCAATCAACTCCTGGCAATATCGTAAAGCCTTTTCTCTCACCGGGGTAATCGAATTGTTATCCGAAACATTATTCGGATTTAAGAGGTAATTATATAGTTCCGCTTTTCTTCGGATTTCTAACTGATTAGCATTATTCCTAGAGTTGTGAGCCAATTGCCTATTGGTCAGGAAGAGAAAAATAAAACTAGAGAGAAAAACCGATCCCAAAATAACGATAAGTTGATTGTCTGGAAAAACTCTGGTAAGGAGGCACGCACCCACAAAAGCGGCTATGGATAAATACTCAACAATTTTCAGGAAAGATAACATTTGTGGACTCGATGAGACTGTATTGGAAATCTCGGTCTGGTTTGTATCCGCAGAAGTAGTCATTGGTTTGTACTCTGTTTGGCGATCGGACACAAGTTTAGCCTATTTGGGTGTCTATTTCACCCAAGCCCTGTCAACTTGGTGAAGAAGGCCCTGAAACCCTTGAAAAGTTGTTGATGGCGATCTTTAAATATTCCTTGTATAACAGTAGATGACCAATAAACTGGGTTTATTGGTCATCGCCAACGGGTAGGATGAGGTAAAGCAGGGCGAGCGTATTTTGACAGTAGTTGCCATAAGCACCCTACAGAGAGAGTCAATCGATTTTAGATTTTAGATTTTAGATTTTAGATTTTAGCATTGACCCCACGGATAAATTCGGGGGTTCCTTTATCGGATACAGGTTTTTTATTTCTGGACGCATGAATCCGGGGACTTGTATCCTGGATGCTTTCGGTCACTGCATAAATAGTATAGATTTTTTGGCTCTGCTGAATTTATGTATGATTTTGCCTGTAGGGATAATTCTAAGTCCTTACACCGTCAGCGGTGGGGCAATCACGGGGGGATTTCCCCTACAAATTTTATACCCCATTCAGCAACGCCGATTTTTGTTTCCACTCCGACTTTACCTCCCAGTTGGTGTCAAAGTATTCACTTTGATTTGAATATAGATTTTCTGTTCATTAGCATCGAAACAGCCGTCACCCCGATCGCCAAAACCGATGGGAAGTGTTAGCTTAGTAGTTAGTTGTGTCGATCGCACAGAAAAAAAATGCCTGAACTACAAACCGATACATACCAAGACCTCGACCCGCAAGTCCTCTCAAAGCCCGTTGTTGTCGGTCTGGAAGAGGTAACAAAAGTTTACGGGATTGGCGACCTGGAAGTTCGCGCCTTAAACGGCGTCAGCTTGACCGTAAGACAAGGAGAATATTGCTCGATTATGGGCGCATCGGGTTCCGGCAAATCTACAGCTATGAATATTATCGGCTGTCTCGATCGACCTACGAGCGGCAGTTACTACTTAGACGGCGTAGATGTCGCCCAAATGCCCGAATCAGAATTAGCCGGAATTCGCAATTTAAAATTAGGTTTTGTCTTCCAACAATTTCACCTGTTGCCTCAATTGACAGCCTTAGAAAATGTCATGTTACCGATGGTATATGCCGGCATTCCCGCAGCAGAAAGACGCGAACGCGGAGTAGATGCTTTAACGAAAGTAGGCCTGGAAAGTCGCCTGCAAAACAGACCGAATCAACTATCAGGAGGACAGCAGCAGCGCGTAGCCATCGCCAGGGCTATTGTCAACCGTCCCGTGTTGTTGCTGGCTGATGAACCTACAGGTGCATTGGATACAAAAACTACTCAAGAAGTAATGGATATTTTTACAGAATTCAACGAAAGCGGCATGACTGTTGTTATGGTAACGCACGAACCGGAAGTAGCGCGCCAAACTCGCCGCGTTGTCTGGTTCCGGGACGGTCAAGTTATTCACAATAATCTCAACCCGGAAGAGCTTTCACACGCGGTATTTTAGTATAAAAGTCCGCCAAAAGCGAACAGAAAATTGGGCGATTGAAATCGCTTCTAGACAAACGAAGTCCGCCTACGCGGACTGAAGAATCAAGAGAGTATTACTTCTATCCAAGAGGGCTTTAGCTATTAGACAGGGGTTGAAAACCCCTGGCGGACTAATAGACAAAACACCCGATATCTGCTTAATGAAAAGCACTGGGAAAAGCTTCCCAAACTCGATCGACAAAATCTCTAAGTTGCCGAGATGCGATCGCACCATCCTTTTTTTCAGCATCCAGAGAGTGCAACTCAGTCAACAGTGAAATTACCTCAGTATCAAAAGCCTCCCGAAACAAGCTCAGCGGCCAAAGCAAATCAGCACCATCCCGCAAATCCGATAAAGTGTATTCTGCCGATAAATCTTTCCCCCACGCCGATACAACTAACATCAAAGGGCGCACCCAACAAACTTGACGTGCCTCAACCACTTGGATCACCTCGGAATGGAGGCACGCATCTCCACATTCTAAACTGACAATTTGACCGGGCTTAAAGTTCAAAGCAAAACCCATAGATTCTGACATTGCATAGCAAAAAATTACCACTGTATTCAACAGTCGTAACAAATATTATAGCACTTTTTAGTAATATGAGATGCGTGATTGGTCATTGGTGATTACTAGCTGACTTACCTCACTTACTTGAGAACAACTGACAACTGACAACTGACAACTAACAACTTTCATCAAGCTTTTTAAGCTCCATTTCGAGCTGGGCACTCAACAATCGTGCTTCTTTTTTACCACCGCCACCATTGGCATAATCCGCCACGCAAATCGGAGCACCGATCGCAATTTTTACCTGACAACCCCATTGAGGAATGCGCGGGCGATAGCGGATACTCATCGGTACAATTTTCACCCCCAAACCCGGTTTGCTCAACTCTGCTTGCATTGCCAAACGCGCCAATCCAGGCTTAATCGGGTGAACTTCGCCATCCTGAAAAATACCGCCTTCGGGAAAAATCACCAACATTTCTTTGTCGAGGAGTAGTTCCACGCCGTAACGGAGACTGCCAATTGCCGGATGCTTGAGATCCACAGCAAACCCCCCCAAATTTCTGATGAACCAACCTTGCAGTCCTTTCACTTCATCAGCAGTTACCATAAACCGCAAATCGCGTCCAGTCACCATCTGTCCCGTTGAATAAGGCATCATCAGGGCATCCCACCGGGAGCGGTGCGTAGGGGCTAAGATGACAGGCCCGTCTTTCGGCAAGTGCTCCTGTCCGGTTATCTCAATCTTGCCAAAATGAAACGGTAGGACAACATAGTGACCTAGCGGATAGAGCAAGGAGGTTAACCAAGGAGAAACGCGAGAGGTATTAGATGCTACCTTGGCAGGCATGGGCTTCACTAGAGATGATTTACTGGACTCAACGGCGATCGTGGCGGTGTGGCGCATAGCAATTAAGCTGCCTTATCGAAATATAAAGTCTAAAGTAAGTTGTTGGACAAATCTTTAGTTTTTGGCTCAGGACAGTTTTGCTATTGGCCTTGTGCCGATCGAGCGATCGCGCCCGCAAGAGATAATCTGTCACAGGTAAAACCTCAGCCAACCGGACAGCACTAATGCAGAGCAGTCGGCCGCCTGGAAAGCTTGATCGGGCAATTACGGATCTATTATTTCAGTTAAAGGATCAATTTCAATTAAACATCGCCCCGAAGAGAGTAAAAAATTTTACCGGTTAATTTTTCCGGCGTGCTTCAAACCAAGAAAGCAACTGCTCGCGGCAAACAGACTCCATAATACCGCCGAGCACCTCTAATCGGTGACACGAATGCGCGCTATCTGGAATATTAGCCGCAGTCCGAATCGTGCCAGTTTTCGGATCATCTGCTCCGTATACCAGCAGACCAATCCGAGCTTGGACGATCGCACCCGCGCACATCGGGCAAGGCTCCAGCGTTACGTAGAGCGTGCATTTGTTGAGATGCCAGTCTTGCAAAACTTTGCCGGCCGCCCGCAAAGCCAAGATTTCAGCGTGAGCAGTCGGATCGCAATCTCGCTCTCGCCGATTTTGCGCTTCGGCAATCAATTTGCCAGTACCGTCAACAATTGCAGCACCCACGGGTACTTCACCAGCATCACCGGCTGCTTGCGCCAGTTCCACAGCCCTAGTCATCCAGCGTTTGTGAATAAAATAAGTAGTCTCACTAATAGCCAACGGCTCAGCTTTATAATTCACGTCATACCTAAGTTACAGAAAAACTTAAGATCGATATAGAAAGTTACATTACAGCTTAATCGAGAGTCTTTAATTATGGACACCACTACGATTACCACTGAAATTGTTGAGCTGTTGTGCCGCATTAGTCGGCAAAAGCTGCGCGAACAAGATATCACTCCTTTGGTAGTGTTTCTGACGGCTCTGATTTCCATCCTGCGCGGAGTTATGATTATTGACAGGACGATCGCAGTTGAAGAAGAAGAACGGCTGCAAAAGACTCTCAAAGCCTTTGCCAGCGGCGACCGCGATCGGATCGAACTAATTCAGCGCCTTGTCAAAGGAGTATCGAAACAGCAGGTTTACTTCAACCCCACGGAATTGCTAACCCTGACAGCTTTGTTCTCAGAATCTGAAAAACTGTTGCTCATCGGTTCCGGCTACGAAATGTCAGCGGCCGACGGACACATCGATATGCGGGAGCAAATGTACTTACAGTCGATCGCAAATCGGCTCGGCCTCGACTCCAGACACATTGCAGTCATAGACACTTTATTTACTAAAGAAGGAACCCTCGACTCAGAAGCTTTTGCCGAAGTTAAAGCTTTACTCGATCCCAGCGAATTCGAGTCCCGCGATCCGGTATTTGGCAAAGCAGCAAAGCACTTGCTGAGTATTTTACTCCGCCAATAATCCAGCCCCTATAATTTTTTGGGCAGTACAAAGTAGTCAGAGGAGTTCGAGGATTTGACGCTGTTTCCATTTGAGATGGGAATTGGGCGCTCTTACTCTCAAAAACCGGGTTGTTTAACCCCTGCCAAGAGCGCTGCACGGCGTATGTCGATCGAAAACCTGGTTTCTGCCTAAGTCCCGCTTTATTTTTTTTTGCAACAGTCGATCGACCCTGGTATCCCATTGAACCGAATGCCTCTAAAATCTAAAAGCGACTTGTCGCTGTCTTGATAGACCGAGCTCGGTCTAAAATCTAAAATTGATTGATTATGCAAATTGAATGGCAAACCGCCAAAACCTACGAAGACATTCTCTATCACAAAAGCGGCGGCACCGCCAAAATTACCATCAATCGACCTCACAAACGGAACGCTTTCCGTCCCAAAACCGTGCAGGAACTGTGCGATGCCTTTACTGATGCCCGTGAAGACACAAAAATCGGCGTTGTCCTTTTCACCGGTGCCGGGCCTCATACAGACGGCAAATACGCCTTTTGCGCCGGCGGCGACCAAAGCGTGCGGGGTTCGGCGGGATATGTAGACGAAGGTGGCATACCCCGCTTGAACGTGCTCGACTTGCAGAAGTTGATTCGATCTATGCCCAAAGTTGTAATTGCTTTAGTTGCAGGCTACGCAATTGGAGGGGGTCACGTTCTGCACTTAATTTGCGATTTGACGATCGCTGCTGACAATGCTATTTTCGGACAGACCGGCCCCAAAGTCGGCAGTTTCGACGGTGGTTTCGGAGCTAGCTATCTCGCCAGAGTAGTCGGCCAGAAAAAAGCCAGAGAAATTTGGTTTTTGTGTCGCCAGTACAGCGCGCAGCAAGCCCTAGAAATGGGTTTAGTCAACTGCGTCGTGCCCGTCGAACAACTAGAAATAGAAGGGATTCAGTGGGCTGCGGAAATTCTCGAAAAAAGTCCGATCGCGATTCGCTGCTTGAAATCCGCTTTTAATGCCGACTGCGACGGTCAAGCCGGTTTGCAAGAACTGGCGGGAAATGCCACTTTGCTGTACTATATGACCGAAGAAGGCGCCGAAGGCAAACAAGCCTTTTTAGAAAAACGGCAACCTGATTTTAGTCAATATCCTTGGCTGCCATAGCTGGATGGAGAAATCAGTTTTTTTTATGCGCTCATATTAAAGTAGATGCTGCTGAGTTTTATGAGTTAGTAAAGCCAAATGCACGCGATCGTCCAAAAGTGTCAGTATGGATACCAGTTCCCAAAAAGAATGAAACTGCTTTGCCAGATCCAAACCATGATAGTCATCAGTGATTCCCCAATCGAAAATTGACAATCGAAAATGGTATGAGCTGTCCTGCTGCAGACTAACTAGACCGAGAATGCTGCAGCGGATTTTTCGGTTAAGGTTGTGCCTGTAAGCTGGCCGGCATGGCGATCGGAAAGAGTGACGGTGGCATCCTGCAGCGTCAGAGTCGATTCTTGCCACATTCCAATTTCTTCTATGTTTTCCCAAGATGACCTAAAAGGCGAAACCGCTAAAGCACAAGCTTTCCACTGACTTTGAACCGGGCCGCCTAGTAAAGCGCAAACACCCCCGCGTCTGCCTTCAGGGGTATAGTGACGGCAGTGACCACAAGCTGAAGTTAAAGGTGAAGTTAAGGAGGTTTGCATAAAAGTTGTTAGGGAAATCATTTTCATCTCTAATTCTCCCTTGCAGAGCTAGTCTGCCTTAGAGCATCCCAACCTTTATGCTGTCTGGGTTGTAGCGATCCCCGGAGCATAAATAAATTTTATAATTTATTTATAATCTCGTTATATATAGAAACAATTAGCTCGGTGCTTGCTCATTGTATAGGTAAAAACACAGGTTAAAAGTTTATAAAGCCGTTAGGGATCAAGAAAAAGTACAAATGCCCAACCAGTATGAGAGGTTACAAATAAGCGGTAGCAGAGAATACAAAAATTGGCTGAGAGTGTCGGTTAGCAGCCTCCGGGAAACAGCAACAATTGACTTTTCCACTGAAAATGAAAAATAGCTGCCGGCGAGCGAGCCCCTGTTGCATTGACGCCAAAAGTAGCTAATCATAAAATAGGCAAGTTTTCAACCTTCATGTTTATCTCTACAATCAACATATTAAAATTAATTCAGAGGCGGTAGGAGTTTTGCTAATGAGTAAGCGTTCTTCGGTTGAATCCCCAAATCATCAATCCTCTTCAACCCCAATCAACCCTGCTTTGCAAGCAGTGCTGGGGAGTCTAGATGTAAACCTAGAAGCAGAACTGACAACATACAGAAGGCACCGGCGGCGGGCAGAACAGTGGGTGTCGCCCTCAGTTCGTACCGGCAAGCAAACAGCCACAACCGAGCAACAGCTAGCCCAAAATTTGCCGCCAGAGACTGCGGAGGAAACCCAGCAGCCGCTATCGCTGCCGCTATCCCTTGCCGGCACTCAGGGCGATGCCCCGCTAGCAACTACCAGGGGTGGCACAAAATTATCTAGCAGTGCCTTCGCACCCAACAAGTATCTCGAATCAAGCGAAAAACTGATCGAAAGTTTGGACGAGTCAAAAGCTGAGCCTACAGTAGAACGCAGTTTAGCCGCCAGTTTGTTAACTCCCTTGGGACTGAGTTCGATGCTGCTGTTTTTGCTGTCATGCACAGCTTTGGGCTACGCAGTCATGTACCCGTCAAATTTAGTTAAGATGGCAGGCCTGAACCGTTTGCTCGATCGCACCTCACCCTCTCCCAGCGACAGTCCCGCCTCTACTTCCATCTCAGATACCAGCACCAAGGAACTGCCGAAAGCTCCAAATCTGGTATCCAAGGAATTTGTCGAGCTAGATTTGAGCACTCTCAGCAATGTCAAGCCGACAGTCAGCCCGATTCCTTCCCCGTCACCCAAAGCATCAATCCCGCCAACTCCGCCAGCGCCTCCGGGCCCCAGCGGGGCTGTGCCGATTCCTACAGAAGACGGCAACCCGGCCAGAGGCAGGGAACAAGGACTCAACAATCTGAGCACGGCTTTGCTTCCCACTCCCAGCCCCAGCGCCGCCCAGCCAGTGCCGACACTGCCGACACTGCCTCCAACACCCTCCCCAGCCCAGCCTGCCGCCACATCCCCGGCGACAGCATCCCCAGCCGCCACCTCCCCAGCCGCCGCATCCCCGGCGACAGCATCCCCAGCCGCCACACCCCCGCTGGGAAGGCCTGCACGGGCTGCCGACGGTTTCTATTACGTTGTCACCGATTACACAGACGAAAAATCGCTGCAGCAAGCCAGAACCGCAGTTCCCGATGCCTACGTGCGGAACTTCTCAAAGGGTGTCAAGATCCAAATGGGGGCTTTGAACGATGCTGCCTCAGCAGAACGTTTGGTGAAAGAACTCCAAGAAAAAGGGGTGAAGCCACAATACTATCAACCATAAATTAGGCAAAGACAATTAAACTAATGATCGGGGAGTAGGTTGGGCCCAGGCACGAACCCTCGGTTTCGCTTCACCCAACATTTGCTCAGTTTTGATGGGTAATGCTCGCGCCCTACCCATCCTAAAAATAATCATGACGACCTAACTTAGAGGGAATTAAAATTTCACAATTAAAAATTAAAAAGACGATTGATGAGTATTCATTTTTAATTTTTAATGGTGATTTCTCTGTCTTAATTCTAAAGTTTAAAATTGGGAGACTGGCAAAATGGGATTATTCGATCGCCTATGGCGAGTGATTCGAGCCAATATTAACAGTTTGGTCGGCGCTGCAGAAGACCCAGAAAAAATTCTGGAACAGGCTGTAATGGATATGCAGGAAGATTTAGTGCAGCTCAGACAAGCTGTGGCAGGAGCGATTGCAGCTCAAAAACGCACTGAACGCCAGTGCTCCCAAGCTGAGTCTACAGCAGCAGAATGGCATCAGCGGGCGCAGCTAGCTTTGCAAAAAGGCGAGGAAAATTTGGCGCGGGAAGCTCTGACGCGCAAGAAATCTTATCAAGAAACGGCAACGGCGATGAAAGCCAGTCTGGATCAGCAATCGGCTGTTGTGAGTAAACTTAAAGAAAATATGCGGGCGCTCGAAAGTAAAATTTCCGAGGCAAAATCTAAAAAAGATATGTACATTGCCCGAGCTCGATCGGCCGCATCGTCGGAAAGGCTGCAAGAAATGATGGGCAATCTCAGTACCGGCAGCACTTTGAGCGCCTTTGAACGGATGGAAGAGAAAGTCATGCAGCTAGAAGCTCGCTCCGAAGCAATCGCAGAACTCGGAACTAATGATTTAGAAAAGAAGTTTCTCTCTCTCGAAGGTGCCGACGATGTGGATACCGAGTTGGCGGCGATGAAAGCACAACTGCTTCCGGGCCACAATACACCCAAATTGCCGTCGAGGGAGCCGCCCGCATCCTGAACCCCGGCAACAGAACAAGAGTCGGAACCAGCAAAAACTTCTCAACAGCCTAGCTAGAGATGGCTCGAAGCCTGTTGGGGAATTCCCGGATCGAAGTTAAACTCAATAGGTAGGTGCATGAATAAGCTTGCCTGCATCACATTACTCGATCGCTTTAAACTGGATTTATCTGTCTGCAAAAATTGCCAAAAACTAAATCGCACTAAAAATCTGACCAGAGTGAATTTCACAACTGCGGGCTAGGGCTATCAAGCCTTCTTGCCGCCTACTTCGTACACCTCACCCAGGAAAAATAGCATTATGGGATTATTTGACCGCATTAGCCGAGTCGTCAAAGCCAATCTTAACGATCTGGTCAACAAAGCTGAAGACCCGGAAAAGATTTTAGAACAGTCTGTTACGGATATGCAGGAAGACTTGGTGCAGTTGCGTCAGGCCGTTGCCAGCGCGATCGCCACTCAAAAGCGCACCCAGACTCAGTACAATCAAGCTGAATCTCAGTCTAACCAGTGGCAGCAGCGCGCTCAGCTAGCCCTGCAAAAAGGAGACGAGACTTTGGCCAGGGAAGCGCTAGTTCGCAAAAAGTCTCACGCTGAAACGGCGGCTACCCTGAAAGCCAGTCTGGATCAGCAATCGGCTCAGGTGGAAAGTCTCAAGCGCAACTTGATCGGTTTGGAGAGCAAAATTTCCGAAGCTAAGACTAAGAAGGATATGCTCAAAGCGAGGATATCCGCTGCTAAGGCTCAGGAACAGCTCAACAATACCATTGGCACCTTGAATACTGGCAGTTCAATGGCGGCTTTCGATCGCATGGAAGAAAAAGTTTTGCAGATTGAAGCTCGCGCGGGGGCTTCGGCAGAATTGGCTGCCGGCGGCAGCAATTTAGAGGAACAGTTCCGCTTGCTCGAAAGTGGCGGTGATGTTGACGACGAGTTGGCTCAGATGAAAGCTCAACTGACCGGGGGTTCTGTGTCTCAAGGTCAATTGCCTGCAGCGGGTAAAACGGCAGCAGCTAGTAGCTCGGAGTCGAGCCCGGTGATTGATGCTGAGTTGGAAGAATTGCGATCGCAGCTCAATAAAATGTAGTAATCTGTATCAAAATTTACCTATTTGTCAGATCGCAGGTTTGATAGAATGCTCCGCCGACCTACAGGACTAGCTTGGGAGGTCGGAGTTTTTTTGACAAATTCTTTTATGCACAAAGTGGTAATTATGTCAACTATATTTATATTTATTTAAGGAATTAAGTGTTTAAAAAGTGATAAAGTAATTTTATTCCTTGCAAGAGGGCTAGCTTGGGAGGTCAATCGATTTTAGATTTTAGATTTTAGATTTTAGATTCAAGAATTGAAGCATTGGCCCCACGGATAAATTCCGGGGGCAAGTTTCATCGGATACAGGTTTTTTATTTCCCCGGTCCTGAGTCTGCTTTCGGAATGAATCCGGGGGCTTGTATCCTGGATGCTTTCGGTCGGAGTGTTTTTAGTAATTGTTAAGTACACAAACTAGAGTTGCTGTCAACTATCTTTATATTGAGTTAAGGAATTAATTGTTTAAAAAGTGATAGAGTGGTTTTATTCCTTGCAATTGCGTCGGTCTCGCCCGCTCGTAAGTGTAAATAACTACCAAATATGGCTAATCTGTCATGCCCGTGCAATCTTCTAGAGGCTTTTGTAAAATCAAGTTTTTCAAGGCATTAGCGCTTGGTTTTTCAATGGCCGCTATTTGCCCCGCACTGCTATCAGCTCTAAGTCTTGGCGAGTCGATGGTTGCTACCGACTCAGGGGTGCAAGCGCCAATTTTGCATGATAATTTACCGTCTCAATTCAAACTAAATCAAGAAACCGCAGACGATCGCGATCGGCTTCGTGATTTATACTCGGGTTCAGAATTAGATAGAGACACTACAGAGCAAGAAAATAGCATCCCGGAGTTCGATCAATTGACCCAAAGTGAGACCCCAGAAACTATCCCTCCATTGCCGAACCGAGGAGAAAACAGACACGAATTTCCGATTCCCAACCCGCGGCGGCCAAATCCGCCTCGTCTCCCGTAACCCGCGCCGCCAGCGCCCTTGCTTTCAGGCGAACAGCTTTTGCCGCCTGCTGTTCCCGCGCCGGCACAGCCTGCAGAATTGCTAAGATGGCGGGTACGATAAAAGTCGATCGATTTGAAGTAGTTGGCAGTTGACTTACCGCGAGCCGATCGTGCAAAATCCGAGAAGAGAAATTGCCATCGGTATTGGTACCAGCAGGCGAGAAAGCGATACATCTTTGCTGGGAAAGGATTTTCCGCTGTCGCCGGAAGCAGATAATCGGGGTAGACATCCGGTTGCGGTGCTGAGGCTGTTTCAGGATTTTACTCAGAGGGGAGAGAGATGTCTTGGCGGCGCGATCGCAGTTTTGTCAGGGAGTGGCAGCATTTGGCGCTACGGTGAGCAGCAGCAGCCCTGACAGTCGATTTTTGATTTGGCGGGGTCAATTGCAGTACGTGCGGTTGTTGGTTCCTGAGAGGCTGCTGCGGGTGCGATCGGATGTGGAATTGGCTGGGGCAGAGCTTTTGTCGATCGAACCATTGGGTATAGGGGGCTCAGACACATTGCGGGGCTACCGTCAATCGATTTTAGATTTTAGATTTTAGATTTTAGATTGACTTGCGCGAGATAAATGCGGGGGCTCTTCTGATTTTAGATTTTCGATTTTGGATTGATTCCACGGATAAATCACGTGGCGGGTACCACCTTTGAAATTCCTGGTCAGGAGGCTTTGCTGGCCGATAGCGGGATTTTTGATTCAGCCGAGTTGCGGTATCCGATGCAAGCGCACCGACGACAAACAGGGAGTTTTGCAGGTGACGGCGTTTGTGGATTTTGGCCATGTTTGGAATCCCAGGGAAAGCGCGGTTTTGGAAGCGAATACTTTGCTGTCAGCCCGATTGCGGCTGCGGTGACTGTACGGCGAAAGGTGGAATGCTCGCGGAGGCCGGGGAATTCCTTTGATTGATATTAAGTCGAGCAACAGGAGTTTACCAGAGCGCGGGCTGTATTTTTCTGTATAATTCAAACCTTTTTAGGAAAAGAGTCGTTTTGCCCTTGGCGGAACTGAGCAATTCCGCTATATAGTAATAAGTATCATTTGGCACTCATCTGTAGATGCCAAGAGTGTATTTTACTGATAATCTTTAAATTAAACTATGTCTAAGGTGCGGTTGCTGCTTTTAAGTTCTTTTGCTTCCGGTTTTGGGCTTTGCTCAATCATTTTGGCGATGTTTACGATGACTTCCCGGCTGTCGTTTACGTCTTTTTTTACATTTGTTTTAACTTTGGTATTTTTTGGAATTAATCTGCTTTTTGCTTTGCATTATTATACATCGCTTACTAAGCAATTGAGTGTTAAAACTAAAAGGAAAGCGAGAATTTAACGGTTGTGAAGCAGAATCGGACAAAGGCATGGAGAGTTTTTTCTGGAATTTGAAGGAAATCCAGAAAACGCCTCTGGGTTGAGACAATTATCTAGCTGTCAGCCATAATTATTTAAGGTCTAATTATTTAGGAGGTGCGATCGTGGTTATAACTCAAACCAACCCGCCAAATCTTCCAGATGCGACAAAGACTCGCTTTACTCCAGATGAATACCGGGCGATCGAGGAAACTGCCGAAGAACGTCACGAATACTGTAACGGAGAGATTATCGCTATGCCAGGAGGTTCCCCCGCTCACAGCCGTATTGCCGTAGACATTACGACTTTTCTTAACGTGGCTCTGCGAGACACAAATTTTCAAACCTACAACGGAGACTTACGAATTTGGATTCCTAGCTTCAATCATGGAACTTATCCTGATGTTATGGTAATTGATGGCGAACCGGAATTCAATGGCGATCGCACGGATGAAATTCTCAATCCTTTACTGATTGTTGAGGTTCTTTCCCCCTCTACTGAAGGCTACGATCGAGGTGAAAAGTTCAGAAAATATCGCTCTCTTGCTAGTTTTTGTGAATATTTGCTGGTTAGTCAAGCTGAACCCTACATTGAGCAATATTATAATGGCGATCGCCCAAGTAGCGAGCGCTGGCAATGGCAAGTGTGCGATCGGCTCGATCGGGCGATCGTCCTGCACAGTTTAAATATAGAGCTTCCGATGTCTGAAGTCTACCGCCGCATTAGTTTTCAAGGGCGATCGGGTGACACTTCTAATGAAAGTTAACAATGCTAGTGCTGCACTCTTCTCAATTTCTACATCAATTGCATAAAAGCATTCACCGCATCATATTGATCGGCTATTCGCGAATAGAACTCTAGGGCTCGCAAATCCAGGACTTGCAAGTAATCAGCTAGTAATATAGAGATAACTTCTAGGAGGCTATAAAGATGACAAGCATACCTAACGAACAAACAGCTATCATCCGTACAGAAAGAGGACTAGCGATGGCCGGTGCGCGCATCACTATCTAGGGCATCATGGACTATGTGACGGCTCAATATCCACCTAAGTTGATCGGGGGATTATTTGAGCTTACAGAGGAACAAATTAACGTGGCTTTAACTTATATTGAAGATAGGCTCTAAATATCCTCTAGCTTTTAAGGGACAAATGAAAGTTACAAAACAATTATTACTAACAAGTTTGGGGTTTGTTACTTTGAGTTGGGGAGCAGTAACCCAAATTCAGGGGATACCGAGGGCGATCGCTCAAACACAAATTCCCATGAGATTGCAACACGCGGAAGGAACTTATACCCTTACGGTGTCAGAAACCAATACCACAAAATCTGCTTATGGGGGTCAATTGCGCCTCTATGACGTGCATATTGCCAAAATGTTTGAGGTGACATATTCGGACTGTCAGGAGATACCCAACGCTGGCGGTAGAACTTGGTACTACCGCGCCGGAAATGGTAAAATTGATATGGGGCAATTCAGAATCAACTGTCAGTTGGCTAGCGATATTGCTAATACTTATGCTTTAGGGAAACCAGAGCGTACTGCGATCGAATATTCTCAGGGGGAGGCTGGGCGGCCAATATCGAGGACTCGTTCTATTCCAATTTTAGATATTACTGGTAATAAAATTCAGCGGTGGACGAATTTTGTGCAAGGGTTTCGCCCTCAGTCTGCTAATTCTGAAGGTGGTAATTCTCGATCGAGTATTTCTTTTCCAGTTCGTGAAATTGTATCGCAGATTGAAGGTAAGACGAGAGTACCAATTTTTCTCCCCAGTCAGCTTCCATTCTCAGAAAAAATTTACTTAAAAAACCGAGTAGAAACAAATGGCTATAGTGTTGAAATGGGCCACATACCTAATTGCAGCAGTACGCCTTGCTATATCGGGAGTATCTCAGCAGAAAGAGGTGGAGAACCAGCCCAAGCACCCCCTAGAGGATTTAGGAGTGAATTCAAAACCATTCAATTAGCCGGCAGAACACAAGGAGTTTTTTCTAATGGCTGCGGTGCTTACTGCACGGCCTTAGTTGAATGGCAGTATCAAGGAGTTTTGTATCGAGTAACGATGAAGAATGGGCGAGAGGAAACGCTCGTTCAAATAGCCAATTCTGCAATTGAAGGTGGACCTCGCTAGCTAAAGGTGGAGATAAAACTTAGGGAAACTATACTTGAAAAAAGTAGCGCGCTCGATCGCGCCGTTTCCCTATTTTACTGTTACACTAGCAAATATTATATCTGTCTCAATCTCTGTCAAACTCACTGTAGGAGAAAGTTTACGATGCTACCTCAAATGACAAAAGCTAAAAAGTTGACTAGCCAGTTTTTAATTGTCATATTTTTCTGTCTGGGAATCCTCTTGATGCACCCTGAAAAAGTCAGAGCAGAAGGAAGTCAACCTAATGTAACTAAAAAAACTGATTGCTTTTTAGTTTTCGGAGGAAGTTGTGACAGTAAAGAATCTACAAGCAATCCAGTAGCGCCTGAAACCGAAATCAAACCAGGCGCTAACCTAAGTGGGAAGAATCTACAAGGTGTTAACCTGCATAATGCTGATTTGAGAAGATCCGATTTGAGTGGTGCAAATTTGACTGGAGTAGACTTGAATAGTGCTGACTTGAGTGAAGTTAAAATCAGCAAAGTTAAAAACCCTGGTAATTTAGATTTTCAGGGATTTGACTGGAGTAAAATTAAGTTGAGTAAGGAAGATTCAATTAAGATAGTTACAGCTAACTTGAGCAAGCAAGATTTAGTGAATTTTATCAAAGCTGACCCTAGTAACTTGGATTTCAGAGGGTTAGACTGGAATAAAGTTAACTTGAGCCAGCAAGATGTACAGAATCTTGTCAGCTCTAAGCTAAATCAACATGATTTAATTAACTTAATCAAAAGCGATCCTAATAAAGTGAATCTTAGTAAGGAAGAATTACTAGGGTTAATTCAGCTACACCTAAATAACAGCGCTTTATGGCGGAGTTCCACGTTAAATAGTCAAGACTTACTAAATTTACTAGCAAACAATTTGAGTGCAGTAGACTTAAGTGGGGTTGACTTACAAAAAGCAAACTTTACTGGTAGCAACTTACAGCAAGCTAACCTGAGTGGTGCAGACTTGAGACAAGCAAATCTCAATGGGGCAAAAATGCCTGATGGCACTCTCTATCGACGTTAGTTTTACTTAGTAGAGTGTGTCACCTGCTATAATCGCTCTGTTGGAGCAAAAATTTATATAAATGTGACGCACCCTACTAATACTGGTTATTCCTTACTCTTCATTCATCATTGATTGGTAATCACTGAGATCAACTAGAACCATTTCGCATTGTTGTTTGGCATCAGTTGTGCAAGACACGCAAGAATCGAGTCTTATAGCTGCCGATCCTAATGTTATCTTATATTTTATAGGTAGGGCCTTCGTTTTATTAATTAAATTTTCTGCTTGAGCTTTGTATTCTCGCATTTTGTCACCGCACTGTCCTGATTTTTCTTTAGTTCTCAAAGGCTCCATATTTCTGCCTGCGAATTCTAGCCGCTTTATTTCATTGAATATTTGTTCAAGATTGTTATTAGGAATTGTAGGAGTTGTGGCGACAACAGGTTGCGATGATGAGATGTCTCCTGGGTGGGAAAATAATAAAGTTGGTAATAATACTATTGAAATTAGTGTTTTACCAACCCCCATCAATAATCCCCACACGAACTTAACGGGCAATAGAAAAATACCTACAATTCCCGATAGGACACTGAAAACCCAAGAAAATAAACTTGATATCAAGTGGAAAATAAAACTTGGTATGGCAAATAAAAAATCCATAATACATACCCTCCTAACTATTTAAACTAATTTATAGTTTGCAACATTTACCTGAGATATGACAACTCAAAACGGTTGGATTTAGCACCCTAAATTTTTAACCATCCTGAAGGTATTTAGTAGAACTTAGTATAAATCGGTTGACAAAGTAGGATTTAGTAGGATATAGTTCAGTAAACCTCATTCAACCCTGACCCATGAATGTTGAAGATGTTGTACAATGGGCTAATAATTCGATTTTTGATCAAACTGGAGAACATCTCACACCCCTACACGAAGCAATACTAACGGGTGTTTGGCAAAGGCAAAAATATCCTCAAATAGCTAAAGAGTTTAATTGCAGTGAATCTCACGTTAAAAAAGAAGCGGCTAAGTTATGGGAAAAGTTGCGTGAGGAATTAGGAGAAGACCTTAATAAATATAATTTTAGTTCCAAGGTAGAGAAAAAACATAGGGTTTCTAACATTTCTCATTTACATGACTCTTTATTACAAATTGATAATGTTATTTGTGGTCAATTTATACAAACTATAAAATCTTCCCAAACCCGATCGCCCTTTCCCCCAGACTCTCCCCAAAACAAAAGTCAATCCCCAATAATCGATTTAACAGACGCACCCGAACTGCCTTACTTTTACGATCGCACCTCAGAACTCTCCACCCTCAAACAATGGATTTTACAAGCCCACACCCGCTTAATTACCGTCTACGGCTTAAGCGGAATTGGCAAAAGTGCGATCGCCCTCAAACTCATCGAACAAATTCAAACCGAATTTGATTATATTATTTGGTTAAGCCTCACCCACACTCCCGCACTTTCAACCCTCCAAACCGAACTCAAGCAATTTTTTGGGCGATCGCAACAACCCCCATTACCCACAATCATCGATTATTTCCGATCTTCTCGCTGTCTAGTCATTCTTGATGACGTACAGAATATTTTTAGTAGCAGTCAATTAGCAGGTCAATATTTAGCAGGCTATGAAGACTATGGCAAATTTTTTAAACAAATTGCTACATCCTCCCATCAGAGTTGTTTAATCCTCCTCAGTTGGGAAAAACCCAAAGAAATCGCGAATTTAGAAGCCGAAAACCTCTCCACGCGAAGCTTACACCTCAAAGGGTTAGGACAACAAGCCACAGAAATTTTCCAACAAAAAGGATTAGTCGATGAGGAAAAATGGTCAGACTTGCTCGCCCTTTATCAAGGTCATCCTTCCTGGCTAAATATCATTGCTGCAACTATTTTGGAGTTGTTTGATGGTAGCGTTTCCCGGTTTTTATCCGATGTAAATGATTTATTTTTAGGTGACTTAGAACCCATCTTAGACTCTCACCTAGAGCGTTTATCAGGCTCAGAAAAAAAGGCATTATACTGGTTGGCAACTCAAAATGAAAGTGTAGATATTTCCCGAAAAGCTACTGAGAGTGAATTATCCCAACCAGAATTTTGGCAAGCCATACAATCTTTAGCGCGACGCGGCTTAGTGGAAAAAGTGTTAGTAGGAGGGCGATCGCTCTTTTTCCTCAATCCCGTATTCAAAGCATACATTCAGTGCAGGTGAAATATTATATAATATATGAGAGATTACATTTCTTACATTTAACGAATAGAAAGCGAATCTTATGAAAACATTTACCGCTATAATCGAAAAAGATTCTGATACCAAGCTTTACGTTGGTTATATTCCTGGATTTCCTGGGGCGCATTCCCAGGGAGAAACCTTGGATGAGTTACACGAGAATCTGCGTGAGGTAATTGAGATGCTCCTAGAAGATGATACTCTCGTCCTTCAGACTGAGTTTATAGGTACACAACAGATTGCGATCCGATAAACACGAGCAATATCCCAGTTCTGAAACCACAGGAAATAGTCCGCATACTAGAGAACCTTGACTTTGTAGAGGTGCGTCAACAAGGCTCACATAAGCAGTTCCGTCATCAAGATGGGCGAGGAACTACTGTTCCTTTTCATAAAGGGCGTGATACATGACTTAGATTGCTTCAGCGGATTGCAATTGATATTGGCTTGACAGTTGAGGAAATGTTGGAGTCCCGGTGAGTTTACGTGAACTACGTGACTACTTTTTGCCCCAATTGCTGCTGCAAAACTACCGAAATCCGGGAACCGAAACTGCTGGGAAACAAACTCCCGCCAAGGCAAAATGTGAGGGGAAAGCATGATTTTTTTAATCGCACTTCTCAACTTCTACAACGATCGCATAAAAGCATTCACCGCATCATATTGGTCTGCCATACGCGAATAGAACTCGATCGATCGCAAATCCAAATCCGCCAACAGTTCACTCTTACTCACCAACTCATACCCCGTTGGGCGCAAACAATAAACCGAAATTACACCATCCTCCCAAAACCAAACCTCCTGCACACCCACCCGACGATAAATTTCCAGCGTATCAATTCCACCACTCGTCACTGTCACCTCGATCGCCAAATCTGGAACCGACTTGCGCGTACCCAAACAGTAAGACTCATCTGGTTCCTTCCGCGCGCCTAATTTCTTCATCCCGATAGTTGTACTGCCGCGCGCATAAAAACGAATGTCTTTCGTCCGCATATAACTTTCTAAAAGTTGACCTAAAGTTTTTTTAGGTTCTTCATGTTCTTCAGATAAAGGAGCCATAATTTCTAAACACCCATCCAAATAAGTTAAACGCGCCCCAGTGTCCGCCAAATCAGCATCCAATTTTTCCAGAGTCTCCCATGTCACGTTTGACAGGAAAGCCGCACCTTTACCCAATCCTGCTTTAGAAATTGCGACAACCATCTGACTTACCTTTCACAATCATTTTTCCATAATATACGACTTCAAAAATTTGGAGTCTATCGTAATATTCTATTCTTTAGTCCGCGGAGGCGGACTTCGTTTGTGTAGACGCGGTTTCAACCGCCGAGTCATCGCAAAATATTTTCCCCAAACAAAAAGCGCCCCTATTTCTAGGAGCGCTTTTTGTCAATCTCAAGTTAAAAATTAACCGTTGATAGAAGGAGCAACCATTGCTACTGGGGTGACTTCACTAGCAGCCAAATCAAGCGGGAAGTTGTGAGCATTGCGCTCGTGCATTACTTCCATACCCAAGTTAGCGCGGTTGATCACATCAGCCCAAGTATTGATGACACGACCTTGCGAGTCGATAATCGATTGGTTGAAGTTGAAACCGTTCAAGTTGAAAGCCATGGTGGAGATACCCAAAGCGGTAAACCAGATGCCGACAACTGGCCATGCACCTAACAAGAAGTGCAAAGAACGGCTGTTGTTGAAAGAAGCGTATTGGAAAATCAAACGACCGAAGTAGCCGTGGGCTGCAACGATGTTGTAGGTTTCTTCTTCTTGACCGAATTTGTAACCGTAGTTTTGCGATTCGGTTTCGGTTGTTTCACGAACCAAAGAGGAAGTAACGAGAGAACCGTGCATGGCGGAGAACAAAGAACCACCGAAGACACCAGCAACTCCCAACATGTGGAAGGGGTGCATCAGGATGTTGTGCTCGGCTTGGAACACGATCATGAAGTTGAATGTGCCGGAGATACCCAAAGGCATACCGTCAGAGAACGAACCTTGTCCAATTGGGTAGATCAAGAATACTGCGGTGGCTGCTGCAACTGGTGCAGAGTAAGCTACGCAGATCCAAGGACGCATACCTAAGCGGTAAGACAATTCCCATTCACGACCCATGTAGCAAAATACACCGATCAGGAAGTGGAAAATTACCAATTGGTAAGGGCCGCCGTTGTACAACCACTCATCGAGGGAAGCTGCTTCCCAGATTGGGTAGAAGTGCAAGCCAATTGCGTTAGATGAAGGAACAACAGCACCTGTGATGATGTTGTTACCGTACATTAAGGAACCTGCTACTGGTTCACGGATGCCGTCGATGTCCACTGGAGGAGCAGCGATGAAGGCGATGATGTAGCAGATGGTGGCGCTGAGCAAGGTGGGAATCATCAAGACTCCGAACCAACCGATGTAAATCCGGTTGTCGGTGCTTGTGACCCATTCACAAAAGCGTTCCCAGACGTTGGCGCTTTCGCGCTGCTGTAAGGTTGTTGTCATGGTTTTATGATTGCTGTATTTGGTTGTCAATGTTCGGATTATGTTTCTATTATTAACGGTATCGTTAAGGTTTGTAAAGGGGTTGAGCGACAGTTAAACTGATGAGGGTCATCAGGAAAGCTGATGTAAGGAGAGACAGGGGCGAAAAAAGTCCATTGCTAGACCGATCGAGATGACAGCTTAATTAGGCCCGCACCAACTCCAACCGATATCGGTAGAGAGCCACAGGATGCCCCCCAGCAGCAAAATAATCCGGGTCTTGCGGCGACAAATAAATCGCTGTCACCTGATCCGCCTCAATTCTTTTACTCGCAGAATCGCCCTTTTTCCCGCCGCCTGCAACCACTCGATAAGCCGTTGTTGTTTCCACCTCGTTTAAATAAATATCAGACTCTCCCCGAAAAATCTGCTGAGAAATCTCTGTAGACACAAACTCGCGAGGATTCGGCGTCTCAGTTCCCCGACTGGTAACAATCGAAATTAGTTGGCGTTCCCCTTTCAAAACAGTAATTTGGCGGTTGGGATTGGTCGGATCGACTTTCACCGAAAGTACGCCACGATCGCCTAAATAAGCCTTGGCAATATTCAAACCGTTAAAAGTGCGATCGGCTACAATCTTTTGAGCATTTTTTAATGTAGAATTAGAACTTAACCCATTTTGTTTTTCAGGTTGAAATCGCACTTTAAATAATATCGGCTGCTGCAAATACTGGCGGTTGCTTTCAAACCCTGGCGTGACAATATTTGGCGCTAAAGGAGCGGCTAAATCTACCAAAGTGCTAGCAACATTCCAATTCCCCGCCATCCAGTCGGGATATACCAAATCTCCCTTAGCTACAGCGATAGGAGGCTTGCTTCCCCAATTGGGAAAACTTGATATGCGATCGCCCAAAACCCCTGCCCTCGCAACGCCACCCCACAGCAACACCAGCAAAACCAGACAAAAACCCCAAATTCCCTTCATACCCAATTACATTCAAACAACTAACCTTATGTCTCTCTTTCTCTTCTTTATCTCTTCTCTGCGTTCTCTGCGCCCTCTGCGGTTCATAAATTCAAAAATTAGACAACAAACGACTTAAACATCATATTTTATAGAAGTTTCATAAACAGGCAAGATGCCTGTTTCACAAAAATAAAAGTTCTGCTTGTGGGGAGTAGGGGTTGGGCATCCTACCCGCCCCCAATATGCAATTCAAAGGTGGAAAAACCGATTTTTTAAAGCGCCTCAACAGGTGCAGGTTCCCAAACTTCCCCGTATTTCTCCTTCAAGTCGTGCCAATTTTCCACCTGTCCTGGTTCGTATTCCCCCGGCTTTCCCCACTGCAAAAACGCACTCAAAGCAGCCTCATTTTGTTCGTCGAGAAAACGAATTGCATAAGTAGTGAAATTGCCTCTTTTCGCCTCCCCAGTTTCAAACTTCACCTGTTTTATTTTGTCCATATTTAGGTGAAACTCAAATATTTCGGCGTGCATATTGGCATACTTTCCCTTCGGCAACTCCGCATAAAACAGCTTGTGAATGGAACCGCGCACTTCCAGCACAGCCGCGCTGCTAGTCACGATTAAACGCAGCGTGCCCAATTGTTCGCAAGCTTCTAAGAATTCTTTCAGGTTAGGCATAATTTAATTTGGGAATGGGGAATGGGGAATGGGGAATTGGGCATGGGGCATTGGGCATTGGGCATTGGGCATTGGGCATTGGGCATTGGGCATTGGGCATTGATTATTGGTAATTAAAAACAACAATAACTAACAACCAACAACTAATGACTAATGACTAATGACTAATGACTAATGACTAATGACTAATGACTAATGACTAATGACTAATGACTAAT